>JAIVGW010000309.1 GCA_020201415.1 Lentisphaerota bacterium | reverse complement strand
GTTCGGACGTCCGGTGGATATCGTGTGCCTTTCCAGCATTCGCAACAGCATCCTGAAACGTGAAATCGAAGAAACCCAAAGACTAATCTATGCGGCATAACCCTCAAAAACTTTACGAAGATATTCTCCGGGCTATTGACGAAATGCAGTCATTTTGTCGTGGCAAGAGCTTCGCTGATTTTAAGGCGAGCCGTGAACTGCAACTTATCGTTGAGCGCGAACTTGAGATTATCGGCGAAGCGTTGGTTCGCCTCCGTAGGGATCATTCGTCCCTGACTGATCACATTGCCGATATAGATAAAATCATCGGACTGCGCAACGTGTTGGCCCACGGTTACGATGTGCTCGAATACGAGATTCTCTGGGACGTTGTGGAAAACAAGCTTCAGAATCTCAAGCGCGATATACAAGGGTGATTTTTAAGGTGTGTGAAACAATAAGACAATCGTTCAGTTCTAATTCAAGGTCTGCCCTCGATTCGCCTTATTCGTTCATCTGCCCAACTGGAGGGTGACTCCTGCGGTGGGCCGTCTGTTACCCGTTATTGAACCACCCCAAAGAAATTATTACAAAGATGTTGACGTGCTGGCCGAAGGTGGAAATATTTCAACAGTTTTCACAAATTTGTAAAGCGGAAAGGAAATACATTTTTCCTCCGCCGGGTGAACGGCAGAGGAGAAGCGAGTCCTTTATCCGCGGACTTGCCCTGAGCATCGTCGAAGGGCTCGCCCTGAGCATCGTCGAAGGGCTTGCCCTGAGCATAGTCGAAGGGTCAACCCCGCGAACATGAATCTTCCTGGCGCTCCATGCCGTTGGCGTGGTAAACTTGGCGCTTGTCCGCCATAGCCTTGGCGACGGCGGAAGCGGGCGGTTATTCATTCCGGATAAATTGAACCGTCCGCCTACGCTAAAGCTTCGGCGGACACGGCCCCGGCGCAAAGGTCGCCAAGGGCAGAAGTTTATCCAGTGAAAAATTGCAATAAAAAATAACTGACCACTTTTATCCGCAGGGAAGGTAGGGCGAGGTCTCCGACCGAGCCGTCCTCCATTTTGGAGTGCGGCGGCTCGACGCCGCTTTCATATCCTGCTTTAATAAAAATAGTTAAGCTTATTTGAATTTGAAGGACTGACCCCTGATTGAAGGGTATTGAACCGTCCTCCTACGCTTAAGCTACGGCGGACACGGCCCCGGCGCAAAGGCCGCCAAGTGAAGAAGTTGATCCTGTGAAAATTGAAATATATACTGTCTTTCCCCCCTTTTTTCTGTTTTTTTTAGCATCATGTCGGGGCCAACGGCCCAACGTTATCGTGCGTTATTTGCTTGACGATCTCGGGCTAATGCCAATATTATTTAGTCGTTTCCGTTAGGACTGATCGAGTCGGACTGCAATTCGGAGAGGGGTTTCAACATGTCGGGATTGGAACAAATTAAAGAAAGAGCATCTACTGTCCGTAGCATGGCCGCCCGACATGGCGCACGGAACATCAGGATTTTCGGTTCAATCGCACGTGGCGAGGATGACAAAGATAGTGACATTGATCTCCTTGTTGACATGGACGATGATCGGTCTCTCATGGACCTGGTCGCCGTTGAACGCGAACTGGGAAAATTGCTCAACCGTAAAGTGGATGTGGTTGTGGATGGTGGCGTAAGCCCTTACCTCAGGGATCGAATATTTGCCGAGGCTGTTTCTCTATGAAAGACGACCGGGTATATCTCTTCCATATCCAGGATGCGTTGCGCCAGATTCACGACTACGCCCG
This sequence comes from Lentisphaerota bacterium, assembly GCA_020201415.1. Taxonomy (GTDB): domain Bacteria; phylum Verrucomicrobiota; class Kiritimatiellia; order JAAZAB01; family JAAZAB01; genus JAIVGW01. The sequence goes on along the minus strand of JAIVGW010000309.1, from coordinate 5,187 downwards.
GGATGGTGAATCTGTATTCACGATCCAAGATAATCTGCCCCCGTTTGAACAGCAGGTGGTCGATATCTTGAAGGCTTTGGAACGGAAGAAGGGGTCGAAAACAAACTGAAGAGAATGGGGAGAATTGAATCGTCCTCCTACGCCCCTTCGACTAAGCTCAGGGCTACGGCGGCTCGACGCCGCTTTCCAGGCCGGACGGGAAAGGTAGGGCGAGGTCTCCGACCGAGCCGTCTGCCATTTTGGAGTGCGGCGGCTCGACGCCGCTTTCCAGGTCGGGCGGGGCAGGTCGGGCGGGCAGGTAGGGCGCGCTCTCCGATCGCGCCGTCCTCCATTTTGGAGTGCGGCGGCTCGACGCCGCTTTCTCTTCCAGCCTGCTTGCTTCATTCACGAGCGCGCCGTCTTCATCGCATAAAACCTAACACCTAAAACCTGAAACAAGCCAAGAACCACGAACCCACTAAGGATGAGATGGTTTTCAGATGGAAAGAAAACTTGACCACACCATGATTTCGAAGATAATTCAATTAAGAAGTTCACCGTTGAAGACATAAAGCTTTTGGGAGATTTTTCATGAATAATAGAATTACAATTAATCCCAAGCAGTGCGGGGGACGGCCCTGTGTGCGAAATATGCGGATTCGCGTGAAAGATGTACTGGATATGTTGGCGGGCGGAGCATCTGTAAGTAATATTCTTAAATATTACCCTGATTTGGAAATTGAAGACATTCACGCATGTGTGGCGTATGCTTCCAAATATATAGATCATTCCGTGCTTGAGGCGGTATAATATGCGTTTCCTTGTTGATGCCCAGTTACCGCCAGCCTTGGCCGATTGGATTCAGGAAAAGGGGTATGAGGCAAAAGCTGTACGTGATATGGGCTTGCGCGATGCGAGTGATACTGATATCTGGAAATTTGCTGATCAGCAGAAATGGGTAATTGTTACCAAAGATGAAGATTTTATCAATTTTTCTCTTCAGGCATCTGCCCCGCCTGGACTTGTTTGGATACGGATAGGGAACTGCGCAAATGAGTTGCTTTTTACATGGCTGGATTTGATGTGGCAAGATATTGTACACATCTTGACTTCCGGAGAAACGATTGTTGAAATCCGGCGACCTTGATGATTCACTGTATGTTGAATATATAAGATTTTCATCGAGCCGTGGAGCGAAATATCAGTTCGGAGGACATTATTCAGGCTGGTGAGATAGCTGAGATTATTGAAGAATATCCCCATGACAAATATCTTCCGAGTTGTTTACTGCTTGGGTTTACACGGGGAAAACGACCACTACATATGCAGATATGCTACACGGATTCAAATATGGTTAAGATAATTACACTTTATGAGCCTAATCCGCAGAAATGGCAAGAACATCGGAAACGGAGGCCTTTATGAAAAAATGTGATGTTTGTGGTAATACTGTGTTTCATCAGGAATACATGGACGAATTTTTCCGCTTTGGCGGCGACACAGTGCTGGTTGAGCAAGTGCCGGCCCAAGTTTGTGACCGGTGTGGCGAAGTGACTTTCGGTCTGGAGACGGTGGAAAAAGTCCGCAAAATGGTACAAGAGCATTCCCAACCGACGCGTAAGATTGAGGTGGAAACATTCGCTTTTGCGTGAGTCATTCATTTCCGTGTGAACAGGTTTCTCCGAGCGCGCCGTCTTCAAGGTCGGGCAGGGCAGGTAGGGCGCGATCTCCGAGCGCGCCGTCTTCATCGGATAACACCTAAAACCTAAAACAGATTTATCCTGTTCGCATTCAAAAAGTTGTGCCAATTTGAATTTGAAGGACTGAACGCTCTTGATTTACAAAAAACTTGCTTCACGCCGCCAATGTCGTTATTCTTTATTAATGCTTATGGTTGTAGGAGTATTCAAAGATGCAGAACTATTCTTTAACTGCCTTAGTCGAACGAGAGGGTAGCGGGTACGTTTCACTCTGTCCGGAACTGGATGTGGCTAGTCAGGGTGATACAGTAGAGCGTGCTACCTCAAACCTTAAGGAAGCAGTTGAACTTTTCCTGGAATGTGCCAGTCCTGAAGAACTTCTGGAGCGTATGCACAGTGAGGTATATGTAACTCGTTTTGAGGCTGTGCATGCCTAAACTCGGTCATTTTTCCGGGGCAGAAGTTTGCCACATTCTTGAACAACATGGTTTCTGTCGGATTCGGCAACGAGGAAGCCATGCTGTAATGCAGAAACAGGATGGGGTGTCAACCGTGACAGTTCCAGTGCCGTTGCATCGTGAGGTACGTATTGGCACGTTAACGTCGATTGTGCGCCAGTCTGGTGTGCCTAAATCGGTCTTTTATGTGTAGCAATCGCCTCTAAAATAATTCCGGATTTTCTGGTCTCCAAGAACCAAGAAACCACGAACCATGAACTATGTCTCAACGGACCGACTGATCTGTAACGATTTTGGAGTGCGGCGGCTCGACGCCGCTTTCCAGGTCGGGCGGGAAGGTCGGACGGGAAAGGTAGGGCGAGGTCTCCGACCGAGCCGTCTTTATCTAATAAAACCTAAAACCTAACACCTAAAACAAACCAAGAACCAAGAACCAAGAACGTAAAAATCATCAAAATATAAAAAACCTTTTCCGACTTATTCTTTCAGCTCATTTAATTTGCTTTGTAAAGCAAATGTCGTTAAAATAACAAATAAAAACACTACTAACATGTCGTTGGTAAAGAAAATACAAAATTACTAACAGGAGCGTTCATGCATGCCATACAAGGAGTTTATGACGGTAAAATGATTCGGCCACTTGAACCAGTCAGGGCGAATCCCAATGTTCGTGTAATAATTACCTTTATGGATTCCGAGCAAAACAATGCTATGTCTAAAACACGATTGGAAGATGTCGCTGGGTGTCTAAAATATGCCGGCCCTGCCAAGACGCTGGCTGACATGGACGCTGCAATTGAAAAAGGTGTGAATGAACAATGGCGATGATTTCCATTGATACCAATGTGTTGGTGCGTTTCCTGGTCCGTGATGATGCCGAGCAATTTCAAAAGGCTGTGTCTTTGTTCAACAGCACTGAAATCTATATTCCCGATACCGTGTTTCTTGAGACGGAATGGGTATTACGCTTTGCTTATGGATATAATGTTTGTGCTGTATCCAAGGCTTTTCGTGATTTACTTGGTTTGTCTCAAGTTCATGTGGCGGATGTGGTCTGTCTTCGGTCGGCAGTTGAGTGGCATGCCGATGGCCTTGACTTTGCTGATGCGTTGCACTTGTCCTGTTCGCAAGATATCGACACACTCGCAACTTTCGACAAGGCTTTTGCGCGCCGGTCCGATAATCTTGGACGTTGTCGTGTAGTTGATCTTGCTTGAGAAGGTCATGGTGCCAAGTTTCCAGTTTGAGTTTCTCCGCTGGTGGCGGATCCGGCTCCGGCAAGACAGTTTCCAATTTAAATTATGACCCATCTTACCCGCATCTTTCCAGGTCGGGCGGGCAGGTAGGGCGCGATCTCCGAGCGCGCCGTCCTCCATTTTGGAGTGCGGCGGCTCGACGCCGCTTTCATATCCTGCTTTAATAAAAATAGTTAAGCTTATTTGAATTTGAAGGACTGACCCCAAATTGAAAAAAATATCATTGATATTCGGGACGCGGCCGGAAGCCATCAAGTTGTGTCCGTTAGTGCTGGCGTTACGCGAAGATCCTGAGTTCAATGCACATGTATGCGTTACCGGCCAGCATCGGCAGATGCTGGATCAGGTATTGGGCGTTTTTGGCGTGGATCCCGATCTGGATTTGAATTTAATGCAGCCCGATCAGACGTTGGCCGGTCTGACGGGGCGGGCCATTACCGCAATAGATACCTGTCTCGCAGAATCCCAACCCGATATGGTCATAGTGCAAGGTGATACAACAACAGCGTTTTACGGTGCCCTGGCTGCCTTCTATCGGCATATTCCAGTGGGACATGTTGAAGCCGGACTGCTAAAAGCAGGGTAAAAAATTTAATTAGTATTGAGCAATGCAAACTGAGTATTATTTTGTAATTTCTACACCGTTGGATGTTCAAATAAGAACAACGCGAGAATATTGGGTGTATATTACAACAATTAAGCATAAAGTGCTTAATGGTAAAGCGCGGATAGTTAAATCAGTTTTATCGCGTCCGGATGAAATCAGGAAAAGCAAAGTGGATCATTCTGTCTTCTTGTATTACAAGAAAATCGATGGTCGAATATATTGTGCCGTGGCTAGGCATGTTGGTCGTGGGGAAGGTTTTTTGATAACTGCGTATCCGGTTGATAAACTAAAGGAAGGGAATGTCGTATGGACAAAGTAAAAATTTATTATCACAAAGAAACTGACACTATGGATATATGGTTTGGTAATCCCTCAAAAGAAGTGGTTTCTGAAGAGGTTGGCGGGGGGGTTGTTCTAAAAAAAGATAAAAAAGGGCGAGTAATAGGTCTGGAAAAATTATATCTGATGAAATCACTCAAGATAAAACCACCTTTACCCGTTGAAGTAGTGGTGGCGTAGTTAGTTCATGCAGAATTCAGAGGCATCCCGTGGAAAATGGAATGAAGGAAAGATAGAATGATGATGATACATTATTCCATTGTTCCAATATTCCAACATGCCTGTCCCTGTGGGACGGTAGCGAAAAGTTGGGCCTATTTGAAGTTTGAAGGTCTGACCCCGAATTCACGACCGAGCCGTCTGCCAGGTCGGGCGGGCAGGTCGGTCGGGAAGGTAGGGCGAGGTCTCCGACCGAGCCGTCCTCATCGCATAAAACCTAAAACGTAACACCTAAAACCTAAAACAGATTTATCCTGTTCGCATCAAGAAAGTTAAGCCTATTTGAAGTTTGAAGGACTGACCCCAAATATAATTTGAACCGCGAAGGCGCAAAGTACGCCAAGGGCAGAAGTTTATCCGGCGGGCCTGTCCTGAGCATAGTCGAAGGGTTAGACGCCGGATAAAATATTCGTCATTAGAAACGCAAGTCAATGTTCGCGGACTCGCCCTGAGCATCGTCGAAGGGATACCCCGCGAACATGAATCTTCTTGGCGCTCCATGCCGTTGGCGTGGTAAACTTGGCCTGCCTGTGCGTTCGCACGCAGACAGGCGTCTTGCTTGTCCGCCATAGCCTTGGCGACGGCGGAAGTGAGTCAGACGAGCGGGCGGTTAAAATTATTCTTAAAAC
>JAIVGW010000077.1 GCA_020201415.1 Lentisphaerota bacterium | reverse complement strand
CTGCAGCACAAAACCCTGGCGGTTGACTCCCAGGAAAAACAAAGGCCCGGCGATACCCTCCAGATGCGTGTGCAGCAACACCATGCCGGCAGCCAACTCCACCGGCTGGGCGGCAATGACCGAGAGCCGGCGCGCGACCGCGGCCATGACATCCGGGCGCTGCGCAAAGGCCGCGCTCAGCAAGGCGTGCAAGGCCGGCAACAGTTCCATGCCATCCAAATCAAACCTTGCCTGGGCAGGGGGAATATCACGCAACATGCGCCACTGATCCGTCGGCGTATCTTGATCGTCCTGTTCCATCCAACGCATTTCCGGCAGATAAATCGAAAGCAGATCGACATCCGGCAATTCCTGGACCACCCGCCCCGGCAGGCGGTCCAACGCCGGCTGCCAGGCCAGGCGGCCGCGCCGCACCTGCAACAGCGCAAAGACGTCACCCTCCAGGCGGCGGCGCTTGAGCGTGGCCGGCAGATCCGCGGTCTGGGCCAACGGTTCGAAACCCATCGGCACCACGGGCCGCAACTCCGCCAGTTTGCGATCGAAGCCTTCCGGCACGCCGATGGACGTCACCACCAGCACCCGCGCCCCCAGCCGCTGAGCCATCAACTTGACGGCGCGCATGGTTTCTTCAAACCCCGGCTGGCGTTCGATCAAAGGCGGCAACACCACCACCAGCCGCTTGCAGATATTGAGCGGCTGCAGCAGCCGCGTGACCAGGACCATCTGGCGCGACATACGCACAGTGCCGTCAATCACGCTGCCGAACACCCGATTACGACCGGAGACCTCGCCATTCCAGCCCAGCACCAGGTTGGAGCCGCGCAGATCGCGCAGCGCGCCGAGCACCCCATTGATCACGCTGGTGTCCACCCGGGTCATCGGCACCACGGGAATTTCAGCCGCCACCGCCCGCAGCACGGCATATTCCAGAATTTTCTCGCCATCGGCCACGCGCGCCTCGGCGTCCGGGCCGTCGGCGGTGACGGTAACGGCATAGACCGGCTCATGCGAATGCGGCGGACGCAACAAAAAAGCCAGGTCCATCAGGGCCTCCGCCGTGGTGGGATTGTTCAGCGACACCACCACCCGATGCGGCGCGCTGGCGGGATCATACGGCGTATCCTTTTCCGCCAGCGCCACACGCCGGGCATATTTTTCCGTGTACCAGGGGCCGGCGGTGCAGGTCACCAGAATCATCACCACCGTACCCACCAGCACTTCGTCATTGAACAACCCGATCTCGAAACCGACCAGCGCCGCCGCCAGGGTGGCGGCAGCCTGATTCACGCTCAAGCCATAGATCAGCCCGCCTTCATCGGAGGTATAATGCAGCAGCCGCTGAATGGTCCTGGCCGCCAGCCACTTGGTGAGGATCGCCGTCACCACCATGACGCCGGCAAAAAGCCACATGCGGCTGCTGGTGGTCAGGATATGCAGATCGATCAGCATCCCCACGGATATCAGAAAAAACGGAATGAAAAAGGCCTTGCCGATAAACTGCACCCGGTTCATCAGCACGCTTTGCTCCGGCACCAGCCGGTTAAAGGCCAGGCCGGCCAGGAAGGCGCCCAGAATCGGCTCCAGACGGGCCACATGCGCCAGCCAGGAGCAGAGAAACACGGCCGCCATCACGAACACAAAATCCACAATGCCGTCCGTCGCCATATTCTTGAAGAACCAGCGCGCAGCCAGGGGCAGGATCAGCAACATCAGCAGCACATAACCGGCCAGAAAGCCCGCCATTGACAGCCAGAACACCGCGTCCAGGTCGCCGCGCACCGAGCCCGCCACCATTGCCAGCACCAGCAGGGCCGCCGTATCGGTGATCATGGTGCCGCCGATCGTGGTTGTCACCGCGCGATTTTTATTCAGTCCTATATTACTGACCGCGGGATAGGAGATCAGCGTGTGCGAGGAAAACATACTGGCCATCAGCAGGGCCGCGCGCCAATCCATGTTGAGCAGGAAGATACCCGCCCCCACCCCCAGCACCAGCGGCAGCAGGAACGTCAGCACGCCGAAAGCCAGGCTATGGTAACGATGCCGAATGAACTGGTTGAGATCGATCTCCAGGCCGGCCAGGAACATGATGTACAGCAGCCCGACGGCGCCGAGCATGATCATCACATCGTCCCGCGCCAATACATTCAGCGCATACGGCCCCAGCAGCATGCCGGAAATGATCAAGCCGACACTGGCCGGCAGACGCAAGCGCGCAAAGAAGATCGGCGCCACCAGGATGACCAGCATCACCAGGGCAAACACCAGCACCGGATCCTGTACGGGATTGGCAAACATGCGGCACCTATGCAATATTCATTAACAGCCCATCTTAAAATTGCCGGATATTGTTACCACAATGGCGGAGGCATGTCGAGCAGGATGCCGCATTGGGTGTCGGACAGATTTTTTTATGTGTGCAAGAAGGAGCAGTTGGGTTGCCGCAGAAGAGAGATCAGGGCGAAGGATTATGGCGAAGGATTAAGGAAACAACGAGAATCCACGCTAATCTTTCGCCCTAATCTTGTACCCGGAGGGTGCGAGCAGCGCTATCCCTGCCAGCGGGCATATATCCCTGATGGCAGAATCCGGCCACCGGCGGTGGCGCGCAACCCCAATTCGCCGCCGTACACCCGGCCGGCCTTTCCGGCCAGCGCGTCGTTGAGCAGATTGGCCAGCACGGTCGGTGACAGACCGGTGGTATAGGCATTGACCAGGACAAAAAGCGGATTGGGCGCAAGAACGCTCACACAGGCCTCCAGCAATGCCACCAGATGCTCCTCCAGTTTCCACAGTTCGCCGCGACTGCCCCGCCCGTAGGACGGCGGGTCCATGATTATCGCGTCATATAGACGGCCCCGGCGTTTTTCACGTCTGACAAAGGCCAGGCAGTCATCCACGATATAACGCACAGGCGCGTCACCAAGTCCGCTCAGGGCAATGTTCTCGCGACACCACTGCACCATCCCGCGCGCGGCATCCACGTGGCATACGGCGGCGCCGGCGGCGGCTGCCGCCGCCGTGGCCGCGCCGGTGTATCCGAACAGATTCAACACCTGCAGCGGCCGGTTGGCATGATTGATCAATTCACAGAACCAATCCCAATTGGGCGCCTGTTCAGGGAAGAGACCGAGATGCTTGAATCCCGTCGGCCGCACATGAAAGCGCAATTGCCGATAGCGCATGACCCAGGTTTCCGGCAGGGACCGGCGTTTTTCCCAGCGGCCGCCTCCGTCGGCATGCCGGTGATAACGGCCATCCCAATCATCCCAGAGCGCGGGCGACGCCGGCGCCCAGATGGCCTGGGGATCGGGGCGAATCAACCGCAATTCACCCCAGCGTTCCAGACGGTGACCGCCACCGCAATCAATCAGCTCATAATCCTGCCAATTATCGGCCGGCAACAAAGGTTGACGTAATTCCAGCATCATAACTCTCGAGTTTTTTTACAAAGCAGGGCTTGACGCCGCTTTCCGCTTGCGGCATTTATCATTCACCCCGGAGTTGCAGTCCGCAAAACACAACCCTGAACCGCCACCCAGCCGTCACGCCCCGCCACCTGTCCGCGACTGATGCCATCCTCCGGGACCGCCGGATTAACCAGGGCGCCCAGCGGCACACAGCGCCATCCGCGCTCCGCGATCATTTCGGCAAATTGCGCAAACAGCGGCGCGGCGGCAATACCCTCGACTTCGGCATGAATCGTCAGTACGTTCATGCCGCCCTCGCGCAAGCCAGCCAGCAGCCGCTGATTGTAATTCTCCGCCATGACGCCATTGCACCCGATGACTTGGATATCGCTCAACAGAAGATGGCCCTTGCGCAGATGTTCACGAAAGTCGTCCACCGACATACGCTGGGCCCGCGCCTGCCAGGCCTGATGATCCCAGGCGTGCAAGCCGATTTCATGGCCGTCCGCCGCCGCGGCGCGAATAACCGGAGCGCAACGCGGACCGATCAGCGGCCCGGGCCAGAACACGCCGCGCAGCAGAATATCCCAGCCATACAAGGCCGGCGCATTACTCCGCAGCATCTTCAACAGGAAGGCCGGCCGCACCAGGCGCCACAAATGCCGCCCCATGTTGTCCGGCCCCACGGAAAAAAAGAAGCTGGCCTGCCAGCCATGCCTTGCCAGCACCCGGCAAATCGACGGCACGCCCAGGCGCGTCCCCCGCAGGGTATCGACATCTATGCGTAAAGCGATTTGCATGACAAGACCAGTCCGGGATGACCAGCAATTGCGCGGGGCGCCTCCGGAGTCCGGCGGCCGGGCCGCCGGAACTCACAGGGAAAAATCGCCCGACTCCACCGCCTCGCGCAGGAAAAAGTCCAGGGTCTCATCAATGGACTGTTCCAGCGGAATACCGGGGTTCCAATCCAGCAGCTTTTGAGCTTTGCGGATGCTGGGCCGACGATGCACGACATCCTGATATCCCTTACCGTAATATAGTCCGCTTTCCACTTCCTGGATTCCGGCAAATGGCGGAAACCGGTCCCGCAGGGGATGTTTGTCGAACTTGGCGACCAGCAGTTCGGCCAGTTCGCGGATGCTGGCCTCATTGACCGGATTACCCAGGTTGAAAATCTGGCCGTCACAGACGCCGGCCTTGTTTTCGATGATCCTGAAAAGTCCTTCCACACCGTCCTTGACATCGGTAAAACAGCGCTTCTGGGCGCCGCCGTCCACCAGGCTGATCGGCGTGCCTTCAACCAGATTCAAGATCAACTGGGTGATGGCGCGGGAACTGCCAATGCGGGCCGAATGCAGACTATCGAGACGCGGACCGATCCAGTTGAACGGCCGGAAAAGCGAAAAGCGCAGGTCGGCATGCTGGCCGTAAGCCCAGATCACCCGGTCCAGCAACTGTTTGGAACAGGAATAAATCCAGCGTTGCATGCGAATCGGACCAAGCACCAGGGTCGAATTGTCCTCGTCAAACTCGCTGTCACCGCACATGCCGTACACCTCGGAAGTCGATGGGAAAATAATGCGGCGGTTGTATTTCACGCAATAGCGCACCACGCGCAGATTTTCCTCAAAGTCCAGATTGAACACCCGCAAGG
>JAIVGW010000076.1:7654-13109 GCA_020201415.1 Lentisphaerota bacterium | reverse complement strand
GTGCCACGTTGAACACCCGCTCGGTGGGATTCTGCTGAAGTTTTTCCTCCACGTCCGCCAGCCACTGTTGCCACAAATCAGGATTTGACATACACATCTTCACGTTATGTACATTTGGAAACGGTGTATCACCTCCGGCACGCGTACCGTCAGGCTGCAGGGCAAAATATTCAGGATGCGTTTCGTAAAAGCGTTCCCGCCAACGGCCCCAGCCACCACCACCGCCGAACGAGGGAAACTCACAAAGCTGGAGGCGCTGGGCCCGCGCCCAATAATGCCCCAAGGCGCCGCCCTGAACCATGACCTCATCCTCCGGCCCGCGCAGTCCCCCATGCAGCTGCATCCAAGGGAACAGCCCGCTACGGGCGCGCACCTGGGGATGATAGCGGTATTGAAACGGCTTGAAGGCAATGGTATCCTGTTTCAAAATATCCTCGCCCAACTCACCGGGCCACAACCAGCGCACCCCGAGATAATCCTGTAAAAACGTGTATACGGCGTTATGTGTGCCGTATTCCCGCTGAACGCCATCAACCGTGATACGGCTGAACTTGACCAGCATATGGTCCGGATCCCAGCGATCGCGACCGGCAATGACCAGATGTTTGTCGTTAGCCGCAATCAGCATCTCCTCGGGGTATTTAAAGTCGAAGTCAATTTCCGGAAATATCTCATTCAGCACCGGCTGATACCCGACCCAGATGGCGCTCTCCGGCAGCGGGTCGGGCAGGCCTTCGACAATCTCCGGCCGGGCACCCGATGTTTTTTCAATATAATAGGCCAGCTCATCGGCCGCCCTGCGGGTCAACGGCGGCGCATCCTTAAAAATAACAATCGGCGCCAGCGCCTGGCCGCCTTCCACCAGAATCAGTTGCGGCGCCGGCGGCGAGGCGGCAGCCAGCGCCTTGTTGATATATTCGCCAGACAAGCTCAAAATAACGCAGAACAGACCGATCGCCGATTGTTTTCTGATTTTCAGCATTTTCAGATCTCCCTTTTGGAATTTTAGGATAACAACTTACAAAGCCTTCAATCGATGAGTTTCTTCCGAAACGTGAGTTTTAAAATCATTAGGCAATACAATCCCATGAGATGACAGTGAATCAGGCGCCTGTAATCACCGGCAGGCGCTACGCTTCAGAAGCACACCCGCGCCCGGCCATGCCCCTTTTCGATCCGGCCGATCAACAGGCTGCGCTGACCATGCCGGGTCAGGCTGCGGACGGCACGCTCGCGGTCACCGGCCCGCACGACCACAACCAGACCGATGCCCATGTTGAAGACTCTATACATTTCTTCGGTCTCCACCCGGCCGCGTTCCTGCAGGAAGCGGAACAGGGGCGGCACTGGCCAGGCACGGGCGTCAATCACCGCGTCCAGATGGTCAGGCAACATGCGCGGCCACCGGTAATATGGGCCATGCCATGCACCGATACCGATTTCATCAAAGCCTGTACGGGCCGCAAGTAGCTGCGGTGCACCGCCAACAATGCCCGCCCGATCGTCTGGCGCGTCCCGGGCAAGGGAGTATCCAGGCTCAGACGCGCCTGCTCCAGAATTATGCGCCGGGCCAGCGAATACCCGTTGGTATGCAAGCCGGTGGAGGGCAACCCCAGCAGCACATCACCGGCACGGATAGTCCGACCGGTGACCAGGCGGGAACGCGGCACTGACCCTATGATGGTCCCGACCAGGTCGTATTCCCCCTGTGGATACAGGCCGGGCATTTCCGCGGTCTCGCCGCCCAGCAGAGCGCAGCCATTGGCCCGGCAGGCCCGGCAAAGGCCGCGCACAACATCCTGAAAAACCCGGCCGTCGAATCCGGCCACACCGAAATAATCCAGAAAGAATAACGGTGTTGCGCCATGCACCAGGATATCGTTGACGCAATGATTCACCAGATCCTGTCCGACGGTGTCATGCCGGCCCAGCATGCTTGCCAGTTTCAGTTTGGTGCCCACCCCGTCCGTGCTGGCAATCAGCACCTGATCACGCCCCGGAGCGGTAAACATGCCGCCAAACGAACCGAGATCGCTCAACACACCGGAAGTGCGGGTGGCCCGCACCATACGTCCGGCCTTGCGTAATGAGATCATTTTGGCGTCAATATCGACCCCGGCCGCCTGATAAGCTGATTTTTTCTTGCCCATAATGTGTCTTCCAAAAAAAATACAACAGCGCCTCGATCACTATCAAAAAAACGTTGACAGTGACGCCGTCAACAGGCAAAAGTTAGTCGGCGCAGACTTAAGCGTCAAGCTAAAAGCGAATTTAACAAAAGCTAATTTGGCCTTGCCAAGCGCCAATGAAACGCTTATAAATAACGTTTGTGCTGGCGGAAGGCAAGCGGCTGCGGAGGTACCGTGCGGCAGAGCCCCGACAATCACCAGGAAACAGATTATATATAATGACAGACAAGATCAAAGTAGCCATTGTCGGCTCCAAATTCGCCGCCGATTTCCATGCCGACAGTTACAGCCGCAATGCTGAAGTAGTCATGACGGCGGTCGCCGCCATCGATAACCTTGAGCCCTTCTCGGCCAGATGGAACATTCCCCGCACCTACAGCGATTACCGTAAAATGTTCGCCAGCGAAAAACTCGACCTGGTGTCCGTCTGCGCACCTAACTTCCTGCACCATGACGTGGTCATCGCCGCCGCTGAAGCCGGCATTAACGTATTCTGCGAAAAACCACTGGCCACCACCGTGGAAGACGCGCGCGCCATGCTTCAGGTATGCCGCGAGGCGGGGGTCAAGCTGTTTTACGGCGAGGACTGGTGCTTTTCCCCGCCGCTGAAACGCGCCCTTGAAATCGTCGCCGAAGGCGCGCTGGGCCAGGTGCTTTATGTCAAGGCCAAGGAATGCCACAACGGCACCCACAGCCCCTTCGCCCGCGACAAGAAAACCTGCGGGGGCGGCAGCCTGATTCATCTGGCCATCCATCCCATCGGCTGGGTGCTGCACCTGCTGGGCGACTCCGGCCGCAACAAGGTCGTCGAAGTGTTTGCGCGCTGCAATGACGGACTTGAAAACAACTACGTGCACAAGCAGAATTCCGGAGAGGACTTCGCCCTGGCCATCATGAAATTCGCCGACGGCCAGCACGCCTTGATTGAAGGCAACTACATCACTGTCGGCGGTATGGACGACAAGGTGGAAATATACGGCTCGGAGGGCAACATCAAGGTGGACCTGACCCTCGGTTCATGCGTAAACGTCTACAGCCGTCCGGGATACAAATACGCGCTCGAAAAGGCCGACAACACCACGGGGTGGACCAGGCCGGCGGTTGATGAATTTCTGAATCTCGGTTATGTGGACGAGCTGGCCTATGCGGTGGATTGCATCATCGCGGATCGGCAACCCATGTACGGTTGCAGTCCCGAGTTGGGACTGGCATGTGTGGAAATTATCTCGGCCATGTATGCATCCCATGCCTCCGGGGCGGTCGTGCGCGGCCAGTGGGGCTGAACAGCGGATTATTAATATCGTCGGTTGCCGGATCAAATTGACGGCAGCCGTCAACAGCAGAAAATCACGGGAGAAAAAATGAAAACCAAGGTCAACGAGAATATTGCCAAGATGTTTTCACTGGAAGGTGAAGTTGCGGCCATCACTGGCGGTGGCGGTGTGTTGTTCGGCGCGGTGGCGCGCGGGCTGGGCGCAATGGGAGTCAAGGTGGCCGTGCTGGATTTGCGCTTGAATGAGGCGCAACAGACGGCCAACGAAATCGTCAAGGCCGGCGGCGAAGCCATCGGGCTGGCCGTGGATGTGTTGAACCAGGAAAGCGTGACGGCTGCGCGCGAAGCCATCCTGGAAAAATACGGACGGATCGACATCCTGATCAACGGCGCCGGCGGCAATCACCCCAAGGCGATCACCAAGAAAGAAAGCAATGTTTTCTTCACCGACCTGACGCCGGAAGGTATCCGCTTCACTTTCGACCTGAACATCATGGGCACGGTGATCCCATCCATGATCATCGGCAAGGCCATGATCCAGCAGGGGGAAGGCGTGATCATAAACACTTCCTCCATGAGCGCCGATACTCCGCTGTCACGCGTTCCGGCCTATTCCGCGGCCAAGGCCGGCGTCAGTAACTTCACCAAGTGGCTGGCGGCGGACATGGCCATGAATCATTCGCCTAAAATCCGCGTTAACGAAATCCGGCCGGGCTTCTTCCCCACCCTACAGAATGCCGACCTGATTAACAAGACGCCGGGCGTACTGACTGAATCACGCGGCCAGGATATCCTGCGCGGCACACCCATGCAGCGTTACGGCCAGCCCGAAGAACTTTTGGGCGGCATTGTTTACCTATGCTCGTCGGCCGCATCCTTCACTACCGGCGCCAGTCTGGCAATCGACGGCGGATTTGGCTCGTTCTGCGGCGTCTGATAACCCGGAAAGGTTCATATGGCTTTCGAAGTTGTGATCGCGGATGATCGATATTCGCACTACCAGGAAGAGACGGCGGTGCTGCAACCGCTGGATGTGCGCTTGAACATGATCAAGGCGGTTGATCCGGCGGCGCTGGTGCAGGCCTGCCGCAAGGCCGACGGGATTATCCTGAACCTGGCGCCCATGCCCGCAGAAGTTATCAACCATCTCACCTGCTGCCGCGTTATTTCGCGTTACGGCGTGGGATATGACAACGTGGACATCAAGGCCGCCACGGCCTGCGGCATCTGGGTGGCCAATGTGCCGGACTATTGCGGGGAAGATGTCTCCGATCAGGCTTTCGCCCTTTTCATGAGCTGTGTACGCAAGGTGCCCCAGCGTGACCGTGATGTACGCGCTGGCATCTGGGACATCAAGCGCGGCGCGCCCCAATGGCGTATTCGCGGAAAAACCTTTGTGTTCTGCGGTTTTGGCCAGATTGCGCGCATCATGCATCGCAAGCTGGCAGGCTTTGAACTGGGCCGGATGCTGGTTTACGATCCCTTCCTGGACGCTGAGACCATCCAGGCGGCCGGCGCCGAAAAGGTTGACTGGGAAACCGCCCTGCGGGAGGGCGATTATTTTTCCATACATATGCCGTTGAATGATGAAACCCGCGGGATGTTCAATACCGCGACCTTCGCCATGATGAAGCCGACGGCCATTATCATCAACACCTCGCGCGGACCGATCATCGATGAGCAGGCGCTATACGAGGCCCTGAGCCAGGGTAAAATCAACAGCGCCGGCCTGGATGTCTTCACGCAGGAACCGATCAACCCGGACAATCCCCTGCTCCAACTGGACAGCGTAACCTTTTCCGGTCATACCGGCTGGTACACGGAAGAATCCCAGACTGAGCTTAAACGCAAGGCAGCGGAAAATGTCCGCGATGCCCTGCAGGGAAAAACGCCCAAATATGCCGTGAACAAACCCGTAATCAAGAAATAACAACCTGTAAGGAGACCGCAAGTGAATAAAATTCTGCAGCAGATCGGCGCAATGGGCCTGGTA
>JAIVGW010000076.1:0-7549 GCA_020201415.1 Lentisphaerota bacterium | reverse complement strand
CCCTACGGCCAGGTGCGTTTCATCCCCACCGGCGGAATCAATGCCGGCAATCTGGCGGAATACATCATGTTCCCCAAGGTGCTGGCCTGCGGCGGCAGCTGGATGGTCAAGGACGATCTGATCAAGGCCGGCAAATTCGATGAAATCACCCGGCTGACCCGGGAGGCCATCGGCGTTCTGCTGGGGTTCTCCGTCGCCCACGTCGGCATCAACATGCCGGACGCGGAAGCTTCGCTGCAATTGGCGCGCCAGCTGGCCGATCTGTTCCAGATGCCACTGAAAGAAGGCAACAGCTCCAACTTTGCCGGCGCCGGCGTCGAAGTCAACAAGGCCCAGGGTCTGGGCGCCCATGGGCACATAGCCGTGTTAACCAACAGCATCGACCGCGCCGTGGCCTTCATGGAACGGCAGGGCGCCAAGGCCGATCCGGCCAGCGCCAAGCAGGATCCCGCCGGCAACACCATAGCGGTGTATTTGCAAGGTGAATTCGGCGGGTTCGCCGTCCATCTGCTGCAACGTAAATAACCGATCAAGCAACCGGTCCGCCGCTCCCGCTCCGCGGGAACGGCGGCCATCTACAACCATCATCCCACAAGGAGTAATCAAATGAGCAAACGCGTTGTCACTTTCGGTGAAATCATGCTGCGCCTGAAATCCCCGGCCGCGGAGCGCCTGTTCCAATCGCCAATCCTGGAAGCCACCTTCGGCGGCGGCGAGGCTAATGTGGCGGTATCGCTGGCCAATTTCGGCATGGACGCGGCCTTTGTCACGGTGTTGCCGAAAAACTCCCTGGCCGAAGCCTGCGTGGCCAACCTGCGCAGCTTTGGCGTGGACACTTCACTGATCGCGCGCGGCAGCGGCCGCATGGGCATCTATTTTCTGGAGAACGGAGCCAACCAGCGCCCCTCCACCGTGGTGTACGACCGTGAATATTCGGCCCTGGCCCTGGCCAAGGCGGACGCCTTTAACTGGCAGGAAATCTTCAAAGGGGCGGGCTGGTTCCATGTCACCGGCATCACCCCGGCCATCAGCAAGTCGGCCGCCGACCTTTCGCTGGCGGCGGTGCAGGCGGCTAAAAAGGCCGGCCTGACGGTTTCGTGCGACTTCAACTACCGCAGCAAGCTGTGGAAGTACGGCAAGTCGGCGCCGGAAGTCATGAGCGAAATCGTCAAGTTCACCGACATCGGCATTGCCAACGAGGAGGATTGCCAGAAATCACTGGGCATCAAGGTCGACACAAATGTTGAAAAGGGAAGCCTGGACACGGAACAATACCGCCTGCTGGCGGAAAAGGTTTTGGAAACCTTCCCCAACCTGAAGATCATCACCATCACCCTGCGTGAAAGCAAGAGCGCTGATCACAACGGCTGGTCCGCCTGCCTGCACGACCGCAATCAATTCCTGCTTAGCCGCAAATACGGCATCACCGACATTGTCGACCGGGTGGGCGGTGGCGATTCCTTCGCCGGCGGCCTGATTTACAGCATGGTAGAAGGCAAGGCGCCGGAAGCCGCGTTGAACTTCGCCGTGGCAGCCAGCTGCCTGAAACACTCAATCTCCGGCGACTTCAACCGCGTCAATGTCAGCGAAGTGGAAACACTGGCGGGCGGCGACACATCCGGCCGAGTACAACGTTAACCCAGCAAGGAGAACACACCATGATTTCAAGCAGGTTTATCTTAGCGGCGGCACTGATCTGCGCGGTGACGAGCACATTGTCGGCGGGCGCTGAAAACCCTGCGCCGCCCCCCGGGGCGCCGACGATCTTTCAGCCAGTCAATGTGGATCCGGCGCTGGTGCGGCGCAGTATGCAGTCCCGGTCGGAATACGACCGCCTGACGCGTGAAATCAATACCAGGAAGGCCCACCTCTACGAGGAAAACGAGCGCATCAAGGCCTTGCAGCAGCAAATGATCGAGCTTCAGGATAAAATCGACGCCCTGCTGGAGGAAGACAAGGTATTGCAGGAATTGAATGAGCAATATAAGGAAGTTTCTCCCGATATGCCGGTCGGCGCCAGGGCTTTCCCGGGCGGCCCGCCGCCTGCCAAGCAGCCCTGAACCGAGGAATTGATGTTGACGGAAATCACGCCGGTGGTGCGCCAGCAGGGGCTGGGTCATGATTATTACCTGCTGACATTGCACGCTCCGGAAATTGCCCGCACCGTGCAGCCCGGCCAATTCGTGCATTTGCGCGTACCGGGTATGGAATCCGGTATTTTACGCCGCCCCTTCAGCGTATTCAAGGCGGAGCACGATGAGCTGACTCTGCTATACCGCGTAATCGGCCAGGGAACCAATGCCATGCGGCGGTTGCAGCCGGGCGAGGAAGTCAACCTGCTGGGCCCGCTGGGCCACGGATTCCCTCCGATTGAGCAGGATAAATTCCCCGTGCTGATCGCCGGCGGATACGGCGCGGCGGCACTGTACCTGGCCGCGGCGCGGGCGGCGCGGCGGGGAATGATCTGCATGGGCGCCTCCACCGCAACGGATATTCTTTGCTCCCGTGATTTCCAGGATTTGGATTGGGAAGTACGGCTGGCCACGGAAGACGGCACGGCCGGAACCAGGGGACTGGTGACGGAAGTGCTGGACCAATGGCTGGCGCAACGCCCGGAAAACTGCATCCCGGAATTTCTGGCCTGTGGCCCCAACGGCATGCTGCGGGCTGTAAGCCGACGCGCCCAGGCCGGCGGTTGGCGGGCCTGGGTATCACTGGACCGCCACATGGGGTGCGGGATGGGCGCCTGTCTGGCCTGTGTGCAGAAAGTGCGCAAACCAAAACCTGACGGCAGCGAAGAATGGCAGTGGGTGCGCCTGTGCACGGAAGGTCCGGTATTCGAGTCACGCGACATCATCTGGGATGAAAATGATTAATCCACCACCATCCGGCGGCCTGGCCGTCAACCTGGCCGGGATTGCCATGAAAAACCCGGTCATGTCGGCCTCGGGCACTTTCGGGTACGGACAAGAATTCGCCCGGATTTTAGACCTCAATCTGATGGGCGCCATCGTCGTTAAGGGCATCAGCCCGCGCCCGGCGTCGGGCAACTCCACGCCGCGGATGGTCGAGACTCCGGCGGGCCTGATCAATGCCATCGGACTGCAGAACCCCGGCTGCGACACTTTTATCGCTGAATACCTGCCGTTTCTGCGTCAATTTCAGACTCCCACGATCGTCAATATCTGGGGCACAACTCTGGCGGACTACGCGGAAATTGCCGGCCGGTTTGAGGGCGTGCCCGGCGTCCACGGACTGGAATTGAATATTTCCTGCCCCAACATCAAGGCCGGCGGCATGGCTTTCGGTATTCAGCCGGACATGGCCCGCCAGGCAATCAAGGCAGCGCGCCGGGCCACGCGCCTGCCCCTGATCGTCAAACTGCCGCCGCACCTCTTCAGTATTGCCGAATTCGCCCGGCTGGCCGAAGACAACGGCGCCGACGCGCTGTCCATCACCAATTCGTTGCCGGCCATGGCAGTGGACATCGAACAGCGGCGTCCCATCCTGGCCAATATCACCGGCGGCTTGACCGGACCGGCCATCCATCCCGTGGCCTTGAAGCTGGTCTGGGATGCCGCCAAGGCGGTTAAAATACCCATCATCGGCATGGGCGGCATTGTTTCCGCACGCGAAGCGCTGGCTTTCATTCTGGCGGGGGCTACCGCCGTAGCCGTCGGCACAGCCAGCTTTACCGACTCCCCAAGGTGATCGATGGTCTGGCGCAATACCTGCAGAGCCACCATATCGACAACATAACCGAACTGCGCGGCGCCCTGCGAGGACTGGAAACCTGAGCACATGACCGGACATCGCACAATTCTCTCCTGGAGCATGGCCGCTCTGCTGCTGGTCACTGTGCTGGGATTTATGCTGTGGACACCTTACCGCCCGGAACTGCTGCAACGGGCCATTCCAGCCGGCGCCACGATTATCACCGCCCACGATAATCTGGCCGGCCGCTATCAGGCTCTGGCCACCAATATATTTTTAACCCCGCTGCTGAACCAGTTGCCGGAACAATGGCGCAGGCCGCCGCCCCACGCGGAAAAACAGTTGGCGCGTCATGCCCACCGCCTGGCAGGCCGCAAGACTGTGACAGCCTGGATGCCACACACGCCGTCAACCGGCCAACCGGGATTGATTCTGGCCAGTTGGACCGGCAACTACGCCCTGCTGATCCGCTGGCACATGAAACGGCTCGGCTCAAAATGGGAACGCCTGCCGTCGCCCACCGGACGGGCCGTCTGGTTGCTCCGTCAGCCGCCAAACACGGCCGACCAATGGCAACTGGCCCTGACTTTCGGCGAAGGTATGCTTATATTGTTTTTGTCCCCAGCCCCATGGGGCATCCATGATGTAATTCGTTCTTATGAAGGGCTGGCGCCCGCAACCGCTGGTTTCAGCAACCTGCCCTCCGCCCCGGACCGGGCGAGGATTTATTATCCGATTGACCTGTCCCTGGCCGTGACGGAAATCAGCGCACAACGTATGACGGCACAACTGCGGGCTCCGCTCTGGCTGCCGGAGATGGCCGCGGATATCAAGCCCGATGACCTGGCGCCCCTGCAATCCCTATGGGGTGAACGACCGGATATGGCCCTGTTCCTGTCGCCCACAGCCACCCGGGCGCTGACGCATCACCTACCACAACCCTACGCCGACATGACCCGGGAATTTACCGAACTCCGGCCGACACCAGATGAAGGCCCTTTGGCCATGGCCGTCCTGTCCGGCGCTGAGGGCGGCGGTTTCGGGCAGCCACCGTGGCGCATCAGCCTACCGGCCTTGATGATTGCCCGACGCATCAACAGTCAGGATGACGCCCTGCTGATCGTGCGCCGCACCCTGGATGCCCTGAATGCCAATCTGCGCTGGGGATTGATTGTTGATCCCGCGCCCCTGGCCGGCGCATCGGCGCCGATTTTCACCATTGAGGCCACCAACCATAATCTGCTGGGACAACTCCCGCCCCGCGACCGGCCGGCCTATGGCATCGTTGACAACTGGCTGATCCTGACCACCCACGCCGGCGCCCTGGCCGGACAATTGCAACAACCGGCAACCGGGGCGCCGCCGCGCTGGATGGAAGCGCTTCAGCCGCCTACGGCCGGCCTGCTATGGGCGGATATGCCCAAAGCCTGTCGTACGCTGCAAATGGTCTTGACGGCCCTGTCGATGCGTTTACAACATCCCGAGCAGCAGCAGGCGCTCAGAAATGTGAAGCTGGCACGCGCCCTGGCAACGGGCCTGCAGACAACCAGCACAGCCATGCTGCGGCTCGCAACCGATGACCCGGCAGCATACCTGGAAATTCACGCCACCCAGGCGCCAGCCAACATCACGCGCTGAACCGCCAGGCCCTCCGACAAGAGCACCAGATTGGCCTTTTTACCGGGCTCCAGGCTGCCGACTTCCCCCTGCAGTCCCAGTAAAGTTGCCGGCGTCAACGCCGCCATGCGGCAGGCTTCCACAATACCAACTCCCGTATGCCGCATCATGTTGCGCAGCGCCTGGTCCATGGTGAGCTTGCTGCCTGCAAGCCGGTGCAATTCATTGACATTGACATCTTCCGACACTTCCAGAAATTCCCGTCCCGCGGCATTAAGATAACGGGCATCGGGCATACCAGTCAATGCGGTCCAGGGAAAAATATCACGTCCCAGTGCCGTTGCCCTGATGCGCCGGGATGGATTATCGCCAGCCCCCCGCACGGCATCGGTGATGATGATCGTGCGATCCACCCCTTTGGCCTTCAGTAACAGCCGCAACATGAGCGGGCGCACGTGAATGCCAAGGGCATCGGGAATAACCTCGGCATAAATGTCGTCATGCACCATGACCGCCTCATCCACCCCAACCTCGCGCACCCCGCCCATGGGCGGGGGGGTCACGCCGGTGGCACACATGCAATGACACCCCAGCCGCAAGCCGCGGGGAACCAGCTCATAGATACGCCGCGCACAAGCTTCGGAATGACCGACGGACAGTACCACGCCGGCCGGCGCGACAACATCGACAAACTCATCCGTACCGGGCAGTTCAGGGGCAAAAGTCCATATTTTAAGCTGGCCGGCGGCCGCCTCCAGCAGGGCCTTGTAATCGCGCGGTTCGGGCAGCCGCGACATCTCGCGCCGCGCGCCGAATTTCTGGCTGAGATAAGGACCTTCCAGGTGCAGCCCCAGAATGGCCGGATGGCGGACGGCATTGATCCGGGCCATGCCCGCCAGCATTTCCGCCTGACTCAACAAGACCAACGTCGCCAGCAGACCGGTAGTACCGTGCCGCAGATGCATGTCGGCCACCTCGGACGGCGCATCGTGTACATAATGACCGCCACCGCCATGGCAATGGATATCGATAAAACCCGGCGCAACATAACCACCGGCTGCATCCACAACATCAGCATCCGGCGGCCAGTTGACCGCATCCTCCGGACCGCAGGCAACAATACGGCCTTGCTGCACCAGCAAGACGCCCCGGCTGATAACCCTGTCCGGCCCCACTATACGGCAATTAACAATGGCGGATGACGGCATGCATTTAAATTCCGGCTGGCATTGCAGATGGGCAGCTTGTCATGTGTCTTGTGTCGCCAGTCTCAAGGGGATCCGCCGGACTTGCGCAGACGGCGGGAACGCAGGATGTTTTCCTCATCGCGCTCCTGGCGCAGCGCTTCCAGCTTTTTGTTGAATTCATTCTTCAGCGCGGTTATTTCAGGATAATCGCTGGCGGTGTTGCTAATGGCCGCTGCTGTCTCCGAGAGCTTCTGGAACTCCTCCTTTTCCTTGCGTACCGCCAGCACACCCATCAACGCGCCACGCTCCTGCATGGTGCTTTCCAGCGTAGCCAGACTGCTGACAAAAGACTCGCGTGCTTCTTTAATCCGCTTGAGATGATCTTGTTCAATTCCCTGACAGATTTCCAGATAGCGATCACGTGTCTTCTTAAACACGAGCATCACATCATTATCCCCATCGTCCTCCGCAACATCCTGCTTGTCATCATCAACAGCAGGTGGCTGAATTGTTGCCGGAGATGGCAGCGGATGGGATACGGCCGTTGAGTCCGTTGCAACGGACGGACGCGGGGCCGGCTGCGGAATATCATCAGAATCCTCGATATCCTCGCCGTCCTCATCGTCCTCACCATACTCACCAGCCTCACCGTCCTCACCTTCCTCATAGTCATCCTCAATAGAGGGAGAGGGTGTCACGATGATGGGCGCACCCACATCATCGGTAACATCACGCACCACGGGCTGACGTGCGCCAGACGGAGGGGGTGGCGCCGAGACCGCCGGCGGCAAAGAAATGGCTGCCGGCGAATAAACAGGCTCAGGTTCCGCTGGCGGCGGCGGACGGCGGCGCAGGTGCAGAAAAAAAATCATTGCCGCTCCAACCACAACCAGCAAAAGCAGCCAGAAAATACCGGGATGCCGCCTTTTAGGCGAAAGGACAATATCATCCTGTGACGGCGGCGAGACTTCCCCCGCTGGCTCCGGCTGTCGTTTACCGCACAAATCGCAATAAATTGCATCCGGCGGAAT
>JAIVGW010000075.1 GCA_020201415.1 Lentisphaerota bacterium | reverse complement strand
ATAGCCCACCCAGATTGCATGTTCAGGAAGAGGATTCGGTGTGCCTTCGATAACCTCTGGTTTAGCTCCACTGGTTTTTTCAATGTAAGTTGCCAGATCATCAGCCGCCTGCCTTGTATATTTCGGCGCATCCTTGAAAACAACAATCGGCACAGCGTTCTTGCCGTTCTCGACGATCATAATTTCTGCGTTGGCCTTGCCGTTTTCGACAATACTTTGCGAAGCATAGATGTTGAACGAAAAAATCAAACACAACATCAATCCTACCAAAACTCTTTTCTTGCTCATAACAATTCTTTCTTGAAAAAATACATTCCCCAATTTTCCATGGGATGCCAGTGATTAAATATCTTCTTGCTTGCCAATAGTGCGATATGTGGCAATATACAAATAAAAAAAACACGAGGCTCTTGCAAAACCACGGCCGCGTTCATCTTCGGCTCACCGAGACGGTTCGCCCTACCCGTTTCGGCAGCAATCCGGGAAGGTAGGGCGAGGCGTCTCGCCGAGCCGCCGGGGTTTTGCAAGAACCTCGCACTTGTTTCAGCGGTGGATGCCGGAATTTTTGATACCAGCAAAGTTTGCCACAAACATGGGTTCACTGTCATCCCATGGAAACAGGGTTTACTGATACGTTGAAGAATCAGCGAATTTCCAGCCTGCCAAAGCGCACGGGAACGCGCCAATTACTCTTGCCGGTCGGGGAAAAGGTCTGAAGTTCAGCTTCGCGCGCGCCCAACATGCGATTGCGTCCGACATTGAAATACCATGGCGCCTCCGGTGTGGGCTTGTACCCGGCCACGCGGTGATGCGGATCAGCCTCGGCTTCCTCCACGCCTACTACCGGAATCCGGGCCTGCACGCGCCAGAAATCCGCGCCGCGCTCGGTCTTGACTTCCGCCAGTGACTTCCAGGTACGGACTTTGGGCCCGGGGTTGCCGTCGATAACCTCGCCCTCCGGATTAATCTCGATATGGTAGAAGGAAAACTCCGGGGTTTCCAGCGAGATAGCGACGTAATCCCCGCTGTAGATATCGCTGGTGATGTTGGGGTTGCCCGCGTCGGGATCATAACACTTGATATCGAAAAGAATGGCATCCTGATCCCACCCGACCCGAAAGGTGGTTTTGACCTCTACTTCTTCCCCAGTGCTGATGTCCCTTAATTCGTAGGTTTCCGCCTGAGACAGGTCGGCGCCATCCACACCAATCGCCAATCGGGCATTATCACGAAATTCGGCGATGGCCTTCTGCCGTGCCTCATATTCGGCAACAATTTCATCCCGGGGCTTCAACTCATCCATGATGAGTTGAATCCGATCCCCGTACAAGGTATCGCCGGCCGCCGCGCGCGCGGCTTCGATAAGATCGCGATAATGTAATAAAGCTTCCAACGTGGTATTCTGCTTTTGCACGCGGGCCTCTTCAGCAAACTCGAAGGCTTGCTGCATTTGCTCCGCCGCGGGACCGTAAAACACCCGGTAATACTCGTCCAGCAAAGCGTCCAGATCCTGGTCCGGATCCCATAAAAACCTGGCCTGTACATAGAGCCCCAGGTGGTCGTGACCGGGCGCATGCCAGCGCATTTGTCGCTGAGCAACTTCGCCGCGTTCACCCATGCTCTTCCCTTTCAGATACCGCAAATCGCGGGCCATGGCGCGCGGGTGTATCAAGGGAAAGGTAAACGGCGAGGACAACCCGGAGCGATTATTTTCATAACGCATGAGGTGACCGGGCGCGACTTTGCTTTCCCAGCCTTCGACCATGGCCCGGTAGCGGGCCCAGTGCTCCGGATCATAAGAATTGGAGCGACCGCAGTTGGAAATGTTGACCACCACGTTAGGCGTGAATTTATCGATATTATCCGGAGGAATCTGATACGTGGTATAGGCGCCGCAAATGATCAGCTTGTCCGGATGAGTTTTGTAGACCTCGCGCGCCACGCGATCGACAAAACCCCACACCAGTTCCGAAGCGGTTTTACCCCTGGAAGCCTCGTCCTGCGAAAGCATGATGCCGTCACCGGGCCAGATATCCACGGCCGGCAGGTCGTAGGTGTCAAAGATGAACCGGATGTAATTGACTGTTTCCTGCGCCAGTCCCTCGGACATGAAGTTGGCCGTCCCGTGGCCCCGATGGATGGTATCGTGTTCGCCGCCGATCACGGCGTAATATTCCGGATGGGCCTCCTGCATGGCCTTATGCCCATGTACCGCGACCAGTCCGTGCGGACCGCGGAGCAAGCCGATCTTTTCATATCCGGAATTCATCCCGAGCCGGCGCGACCACATGATGTCATCAAAGGAGAAACCGCCGAAATTATACCAGAGCCAGCCACGGATGGCGAAGGCCGGATGACTGGTTTCATCAATCGGCGCGACAGTTACCGTCGCCATTTCCGGAACCGTTTCGCCGATCTCCCTGGGCATGTACCAGCGGACTCCGAGCTTGCGCAGCAACGCATAAACGGCATTGAGCGACCCGCCCTCGTCGAACTCCCAGAATCCGTGGGGAAATTCCGCTGCCGTCTCCCACAGCCTGGCATTGTCCTCGCCATAGCGCTCGGACATCATTTTGCCGAATGAAATGTTGCTCCATCTGAATTTATACCCGGTCCTGAATGGAAAGTTCCATCCGGTATCAGTATGCCCCTTGATAGCTTCATCCCAGGCGGCCTGCGATTCAGCCGTATCCTTACGGCCCATGGGCCAGGGCTTGAAGGGCGGATCAAAGTTGAAGTCCTTGCCGATCAGCGCCATCCAGTCCGGACCGTAGGCAATGCGATAGGCGCCATCGCTCAACCCTTCATCCGTAACGCCCAGCTTATCCGTCGCCGGGCTGCGTAAGAGGATCGGCATGCTTGGAAAGCAACGCCGCGGCCAGGGCATCCAATGAGAAACCGGCAGCAACCAACAAGATTACGGCAACACGCATAATTGAAGAAAATCTGAACATAGCCAACACCTTTCATGGACTTTATTAAAACACCACTGAGGTTCTTGCAAAATCCCAGCGGCTCGGCGAGACGCCTCGCCCTACCTTCCCGGATTGCTGCCGAAACTGGTAGGGCGAACCGTCCCGGTGAGCCGAATATGAACGCGCCCGCGGGGTTTTGCAAGAGCCTCGGTAATTTAACATGACTGCTGAATACTTGATTCGGAATACTGCTTTCAAAAGCTGACTTTTTAAAGCAACTTAATTGATACGCCGCTTTCCACTTTGAAAGTTTTACGTTACGCCCGACTCAATTAAATGCAAGTCTTTTTTTCAATCAATGCACAGAAAACGATTTAAGTCCAGCTGCAGCGCTTAATGCCGTTCGCATGCGGCAGTTCATAAAGTCTCACGCGCTTTCCGACAATGGAGGCGGGAGAGCCGTCTCCGCCGGAAAACACTTCCGCAAAGGCAACCGGTCTATAGTCCCCGCCAGCCGCTGCGGCATCGACCACAAAGGCACCGGAATCAGATGGATCGAAGGGCACAACAGCCTACTCCGGCCTGGACATGATCTGATCCACCAGCGTATTGTTGAACTCCCGCTCGGCCAGAATATCTTCTACCGGTCGGCCTTCCGCCGCAGCGCCGGGCCGCGAATGGCCTTGCAGGAAATAGGTGTCCATCAAGGCCTGCAAACGCAGTGCCTGATGGGGTTCCGTATCCATCAGATTGGTGGTCTCCATCGGATCCCGGGCAAGATCATACAATTCATGAGCAACGCCACGGGTATCGGCAATCAACTTCCAGTCTCCCTGTCGCAGAGAAACAAACTTCATGCCGCGCGTGCCTGTGACCACATACGGGCGGGGCGAGTCGCCACCGTGCAGCACGGGCATCCCCTTTATTACCGCGGAAAGAGGAGACGGGGTCGTGCGGATGATCGATCAGCGAATTGGCGTGGCCATTGGCCGGATAGCCGCCGTTGTCACTGGTCACGATCAGGAGGGTATTATCGGCCAAGCCAAGCTCGTCGAGCTTGGCCATCACCCGACCGACCGCCCAGTCAAACTCCATGACAAAATCGCCGTGCGGTCCGATGCCGCTCTGGCCCTGAAAGCGGGGGTCGGAAATAAGCGGGAAATGGATCGAACAGGTGGGGTAATAAAGAAAGAACGGCTCTTCGGCGTGTGCTTCGAGAAAGCCATCCACGTGATCGGCCAGTTCCGCTCCGATCAACTCCGTCGGACGGCGATTCGGCCATTCCCCCTGCTGCTTGTGTTGAAGCAACTTCGTGCCCACTCTGTTTTGAATAATCAAGTCCGACTTGAGCGGCGGTTCCACTCCGCCCACAACCGCACCGTTTTCAATGTAATAAAGAGGAAACATGTTGTGTCCGTCCGGCACAAGGCAGGCATAGTCGAAGCCCAGCTCGTTCGGGCCACGCCCCGGATGGTTAATGTCGCGCGGCAGGGTGTCGCCTAAACCCAGATGCCATTTGCCGATCACGCCGGTGGCATAGCCAACTTTTTTCAGCAACGACGCCACGGTGGGCTCGCCCGGCTCGATCAGAAGCGGGTGGGCATTGAAAATAACGTGCGAGTTCAAAAAGCGCCGGAACGGATCGGTGCCGGTCAGCACCGCGTAGCGGGTCGGCGTACAAACAGCCGAGGAGCTGTACGCCGTAGTCAGACGAATACCTTGCTCGGCCAGAAGATCGGTATGCGGGGTGGGAAAATAACTCTGGCCGTAAGCCGCCAGATCATTGTAGCCGATATCGTCGGACATCATAAACACGATGTTCGGCGGTGTCTCCGCCTTAATCTTGGGCGCAGAAACGCCCAGCGATAAGCCGGATAAACCTGCGTCGTTTGTCTGCTTTTGTCGAAGAGACATAATGATAGTTCCTTTCAATATTTCAGTTTCCACTTTTTTTCTGTAAAACACGTTAAATATTTTCAACCAGAAAACAAGCTTTAACGCGTCAATAATTTTCGGCGGTGTCAACACATATCAGCGGCAGCCACCTGCAATAGCAAAGACACTCCGACAAATAATCGCAACATTCTATTCATTTATTTCCTCCCACGGTTTTCATAATGAAGCCGCATGTAATCAAGGCCCGCGCGCAAAAAAGCGAGCCGCCGGCCATAAAGATCGGGTTCGCCGGAATTCTCACGAATTCCGCTCCAGTCAAGGCTTCTCGGACGTTCCCGGAGCGGAATGTGTGAACCTTCCGGGTCCATCCGTGTCTGCCCGGTGCCGGAATTCTCACGAATTCCGCTCCACCCGAGCCTTCCCCATGCTTGCGGGAGCGGAATGTGTGAACATTCCGGGTCCATCCGTGTCTGCCCGGTGCCGGAATTCTCACGAATTCCGCTCCACCCGTGCCTTCCCGGAACCGGAATTCTCACGAATTCCGCTCCACTCCACCCGGTGCCTGCCGGAGCGGAATGTGTGAACATTCCGGGTCCATCCGTGTCTGCCTGGCGCCGGAATTCTCACGAATTCCGCTCCAGTCAAGGCTTCCGTGTCTTCCCGGTTCTTCCCGGAGCGGAATGTGTGAACATTCCGGGTCCAATACCGGAATTCTCACGAATTCCGCTCCAGCCGAGACTGTCACCCTCCGCATCGCTTTCCATCACCACTATCGTTGCAACCTCCGGAAACGTGATCGCGTAGTCCCCAGACGGCAAATCCGCCGGCAGCGTGCAACTCAGCCCGCTGTGCTCCTCACACCCCCGGCGTTTTTCACCGCGGCTCTTCCTTGGCTAACTGCCGGCGCAACGCATTCATCTCACTCACGGCCTCCCAGGCTGTCTCCTGCAGAACGGTGGCCAAATCATCGGGAAAGACGACGTTCTTGGGATGGCCGTCCGGATCCCTGGCCATTTTACCTACGAAAGCAGGATTGTTGATTTCCCGTACGCTCAGGCCGACCGGACTTTTATCGAACATGGCGGCATAAAAGCAGCATGCCGTCAAGTACGCACAAATCTGGTTCAAGTGCGAGTTGTCGGAGTAGCGCAGGGTCAAGTCGGGCCGTTTCTGCAGGAGTTTGAGGACGGCCAGCGGCATGGGGACGACCAGAGCGTCCATTTCGTTGGCGAGCGCGGCCTGATAGCGCGCTTGCTCCATGACCGGTTTGGGATCAGGCGGTTCCGCCAGGGGGTTCGAATTCAGGCCGTAGAACTCCGTGAGGTATAGAATCGGTTTCGCTCCGTGTTCCTTGATGTCTTTGGCGAATTTCCGGGCGTACACGGCGTAGGGTGAGTCAAGCCCTTCCTTCTCGTCCCGAAAGGACTGCAGAACCACGTAGTCCAGTTTAGGCGTTTCGCCCGACTCCTTCATCCATGTCAACCACGCCTTATAGATGGTGATCCTTTGCAGGTATGGCGGAACGTACTTCCCTTCTTCCGCTTCTTCAGCTTCTTCTGCTTCTTCTGCTTCTTTACCTTTCCTTTTATTTTTCAACTCGGCGTAGGCTTTCTCAAAATCGGCTAATTCGGCCTGCAATTCCACAGCGGACCGTTCCGGAAGTTTCAAGTAGATTTGATTGCCATGGATTTCCCAGTGCCCCTTGAGCCTCTCGCCGCCATGGAGCGACAGGATGCGGTCGATTTGAACGTCGGGCCGGCCGCTTTCGCTCAACTGCTTCACCAGCAAAGGAATGTTATGCATGCCCGTGAAGCTGTTGCCATAAAACAACATTCTGATCGGTTTACGATCTGCCGCCCAGAGCGCCGAGACCAACATCACATTCATTATAACGATATTTTTCAACACTTTGCTCATTTCGATTCCTTTCTCCTACTTAACGCCTGGCAATGAAAAGGCCGCGGGCCGTCTTATGAAGACGCTTTGTTATTCGGTCCCCTGCAGGTCGCTGATAGCCATTTCCGCTTGCACGCGTTGCTCATCGGTGATATCCGCCATATCCAGCAGACGCTTATATGCGGCGATGGCTGCTTGGGCGCGCCCTGCGGCCGACAGTGCCGCGGCCGCCTCCAGCGCGGCCGACCGGCGCTGGACAGGGCTGTTGTCCTTGTGTGCCACAATCGCCTGGAATACGTCCGCCGCTTCCGCCGGCCGGCCCGCTTCCAGCAACAGCCGGCCCAGCTCAATCAGAATCCGGCCTTGCCAACCGCCTTGCATGTTGCGCGGGTTCATGGATTCGATCATGGCGACGGCTTCGTCGTACCGACCATTTTGACGCAAATAATTCGCGGCCGCCAGCGTCCCAGTAAAATATCGCGAGCCACCACGGCCAAGCGCCGAAATTTGCAGATTGACATCATAAGCTCCGTCGGCATCGTCCAACTTGCTCTGTCGCAAAGCGGCCAGCTTACTCAACGTCGCAAGGCGCAAGCGCCAGTCTGCAATCATTTCCAGCGCCTTTTCCAGGTCCTGTTCGGCCTGCCGGTAGGCTCCGGTCTGATCAAAGGCTTCCGCACGTTTTACCAACCCGTAAAAACGCATATCTTCCGAGCCGCCTATCGGCCGCGTGGGTAGCCGGACGACCGGCCAGTCGGCAATGGGGGCAATGCCGAACTCTTCGATTAAACCTGTCCAGTCCGACTGGGAAGAAAGCAAGGTGATGCGCGCATACTCCGCGACCGGCGGGTTCGCAATTTGAGCGGCCTCTTCCAGGGCATTTGTGTATTGCCCGTCCTGATATCCCAACGCAATCGCGGCGCGGGCCGACAGCACGTCCTGTTCCTCAGGATCCGTGGCGGAAGCCGCCAAGTCCTTGAACGCGGACCGGGCCTCGACATAGTCCTTGCGGTAAAACACACGTTCCGCTTCGGCAATCCGGTAATGGCGTTGAAAGTCAATCGCACCCCGGGCCGAAAGACAGAACGCGATACCCATAACGGCGGCTAATGTAACTTTTAACATAACGCACTCCTCGGATTTACATATAAGGCAAATTCATTCCATTCCCGGCTGGGCTACAG
>JAIVGW010000308.1 GCA_020201415.1 Lentisphaerota bacterium | reverse complement strand
ATCAGAGTCTGGTGGGGGCGGTGCTGGAGGCGCGCAAGCATGGCGCCATCCGCAAAATCTACGGTTCGCTGCACGGGATCCGCGGGGTGTTGGAAGAGAATCTGATCGATTTGCGGAGGGAAACACCGGCCAACCTGGAACTGGTGGCGGCCACTCCGTCTTCGGCGCTTGGCACAGTGCGGCATAAGCCGACGCCCGAAGATTGCAAGATGATCTTCAATGTGCTGCGTCGGTATGATGTGCGTTACTTTTTTTATATCGGCGGCAATGATTCTGCGGAAACCGCCCATATCGTTAACGAGCAATCGCTTAAGGTAGGTTACCAGTTAAATTGCTTGCATATTCCCAAGACCATCGACAACGATTTGCGTGAAAATGACCACACTCCGGGATTCGGCAGCGCCGCCCGCTTTGTGGCCTGTGCCGTGATGGGTGATGATCTGGATAATCGAGCCCTGCCTGGCGTCAAGATTGACGTGGTTATGGGCCGGCATGCCGGTTTCCTGACTGCCGCCTCCGCCCTGGCCCGTAGTCATCCTGATGACGGCCCCCATCTGATCTACCTGCCGGAAAAACCCTTTTCCATGAGCGGGTTCATCCGTGATGTCAAGGCGGTGTATGCCAGACTGGGCCGTTGCATGGTCGTGGTTTCGGAAGGTATTGCCGATGAGAAGGGCGAAACCATTGCAGCCAACTATGAACGTGTGCCGCTGTCACGCGTGGCGCGTGAGACCCGTTCCATGCCGGCTTCTTTCATAAACCGCTCCGGCAACAACGTCACCGAAGCCTTTCTGCGGTATGCGCGGCCGATCGTCGGTGAACTGCCGCGGGTTGGATACCTCAAGGATGCCCGCGTAGCGCGTAAAAAGTGATTGTTGCGCACAGAAAGTGATTTGCATTTACGACGTCCAGGGGGTAAACTCACAGACAGTGAGGAAGCCCACGGTCTGTTTTCGAAGGGCAGTGATTTATGACCCGCAAACGCATCCTGGTAGTCGAAGACGAGCAGATAGTTGCGCATGACATTTGTCAGCGTCTTGAACGCATGGGCTATGATGCGTTAGGCCCCGTTGCATCCGGTGATGATGTCATGCCGGAAGTTGATCGCCTGAAGCCCGACCTGGTGCTGATGGATATCTTCCTGAGCGGGGGCACCGACGGCGTGAAGGCCGCCGATGATGTGCGCGAGCGTTTTGCTATTCCGGTTGTCTATCTCACGGCTTATTCCAACGAGGAAACCCTGGATCGGGCCAAGCGCACAGCGCCATTCGGATTTGTACACAAGCCGGTTGCCGATCACGAATTACGCGCGGCACTGGAGATGGCGCTTTACAAGCATGAGTGGGATATGCGCCTGCGGCGCAGCGATGAGATGCTGGCGGTTACCCTCCGCAATCTCGGCGATGCCGTGTTTACCACTGACCATCAGGGGCGTGTGGAATACATGAACCGCATGGCCCAACGTGTTTCCGGCTGGTCGCTGGAGGAAGCGCAAGGCAAGACCATTGACGAAGTTCTGTCGATCAATGACGATCGCACCAAGGTCAAGCTCAATCTGAATCCAGATGGACCCACCGGGCATCTCAAGACCGCCCGGGCCATAGGCAATTGCTCCCTGGCAACGCGCGATGGACGGAGCCTGCAGGTGGAAATTTCCATGAACAGTCTGGCGGGCACGGATCTTGCGGTTAGCGGCCTGGTGATCCTGGTGCGTGATATCAGCGAGCGCGAACGGGCGCGGCGGGAAATTGAGCAGTTGCACAAGCAGTTGGAATTCGTGCTGGCCGAGACGCGCACCAATATTGACATTATCGATTCGCAATTCAATCTGCGCTATGTGGATCCTGTATGGCAGCGTCTTTACGGTGACTACACCAACCGCAAGTGTTACGAGTATTTCATGGGCCGCGGTGAGCCCTGTCTTAATTGTGGAATCATCAAGGCGCTGCAGTCGGAGTCTATCGTTATTTCCGATGAGGTGCTCCCGCGTGAAAACAATCGGTCGGTCCAGGTTACGACCGTGCCCTATAAGTCCGACGACAACGAATGGCTGGTGGCCGAACTGAACATGGATTTGACCGAGCGCAAACGTCTTGAAAAAGAGATGATCGCGCAGCGCGACCTGGCATTGGAGCTGGCCGCCGCGGATTCGTTGGAGAAAGCCATGGAGGTCTTTCTGCATGCAATGCGCGAAATCTCCAGTCTGGAATGTGCCGCGATCTGTCTGTGCGGCGACGATGGTGTAGAAATGCGGCGGGTGGGCGCAGAAGGCTTTCCGCAGGATTTCGACGCCATGTTCGAGCGTCTGGCTCCGGATCCCGCCTCCGATCAGGGCCGTCGTTTGCTTGATGGACAGCCGGTTTACCTGGATGCCTCCAAGTCGCCGCCTAATTTTATCATGCGCGGCTTTACCAATAACTCCCATTTGCGCGCCATGGGGATTCTGCCGATCCGGCACCGCGACCGCCTGATCGGTGTCTGTTGTCTGGCGTCGACGCAAATGAACGAGGTGCCGGTTAATGTGCGCGGCATGCTGGACCTTATGATTTCCCAGGTCAGCAACGTCATCGGACGTCTGCGCGCTGAACTCAAGGTGCGCGAAAGTGATAATCAGTATCGTCACCTTTTTGACAATGCCCCGGTGGGCTACCATGAGATCGACATGCACGGGGTCCTGGTGCGGGTAAATCGCACGGAACTGGAGATGCTGGGATACAAGCCGGAGGAAATGGTTGGCCGGCATGTCTGGGATTTTATTGAGGATCGTGAACAGTCACGTTCAGCCGTATTGGCCAAGTTAAAGTCCGGCGCGGTGCATACTCAATCCTATGAGCTGGTATTCTTGCGGCGTGACGGCGTTCCCGTGCCGGTGCTTGCGCGGGAATATGCCATTTATGACGAAAAGGGCCGCATGCTCGGTATCCGTACCGCCCTGCAGGACATTACCGAGCAAAAGAAGGGTCAGGCGGATCGGCTGCAGTTCGAATCTCGTATGCATGAATTACAGAAGCTCGAAAGCATCGGTTTGTTAGCCGGTGGAATTGCCCACGATTTCAATAATCTGTTGATGGGGATTCAGGGCAATGCCGAGCTGGCTTTGATGAAGGCCGGTGAAGGCGCTGCGGTGGATGCTTTTCTCCAGGACATCAAAAACGCCTGCCGCCGCGCATCTGAGCTCACCGGTCAACTGCTGGCCTATGCCGGCAAAGGTAAATATGTGATCGATGTGCTCGATCTGTCACAGGTTGTGCGGGCAATGGAGCAATTACTCCACACAATCATCGGTCAGAAAGCCGACTTGCAGTTGGTGCTGGCGGATGGACTGCCGGGTGTGGAGGGCGACGGGTCGCAGTTGCGCCAGGTGATCATGAATCTGATTACCAATGCCGTGGAAGCCCTGTCCGATCGGCAGGGTACTATTAGAATCGTGACGGACACGGTGCAGATCGGTCCTGAGCATCCTCCTTCCCTGCTGTACATCAACCGTCTGCCCCCCGGCACCTATTGCCGGTTGCAGATTTGTGATACAGGTTGCGGTATGAGTCCTGAGCAGTTGTCGCGGCTGTTCCAACCTTTTTACACTACCAAATTCATAGGGCGCGGGCTGGGACTGGCGGCGGTTTTAGGTATTGTGCGCAATCATAACGGTGATATTGAGGTCACCAGCGATCCGGGCCGTGGTTCCTGCTTTGCCGTGCTTTTGCCGACCGTAGCCACCCCGCCTGACCGTCCGGAAGGATCCGCTCTGTCTGAAACACAGCAAGCGAGCGGCATGATTCTGCTGGTGGATGACGATGATGCCATCCTGCGGCTTGTCAGTCGTTACCTGGAGGGCTGCGGTATGCATGTACTCAAGGCCGCGGACGGTCCTGACGCCCTTGATTTGTTCAAGCAACATGCCGCGGCGCTCCGGGCCGTGGTGCTGGACATAACCCTGCCACGCATGAACGGTGACGAGGTTTTTCGGCGGATGCGCCGGATCAATGATAGTATTCCGGTGCTCTTCAGCAGCGGTTATTCCGAAGGCGCGGCAATCCAAGGCATGGAAACGGATCAGGGCGTGCATTTTATCCAAAAGCCTTATGAGTTGCCGGATTTGAAAAGTCGTCTCTTTGATATCATGCGAACCGTAGAATCGGAGGTTTCATCTTGAAAATTTTATGGCTGATGCTGGGATTGCTTGTATTATTATCCACTGGTTGCTCCCGTGATGAAGCCGTCCGCGATGCTTCCGAATTGCGCGATCCATTATTGCGCCAGGCCCATGCCCGCCTGCGGGAAGGTGACCGGGATGGCGCCCTGGATTCTATGGACCGCGCGCTGCTGCGCAAGCCTGAACTTGCCCAGGCGCATCTGGATGCCGCTTTGTTATACGATGAGTACCGCAAGGATTATGTTCGCGCCATCTACCACTATCGGCGCTATCTGGAACTGCGTCCCGATGCGGAAAAACGCGGGATGATCGAAGACCTGATCCATAAGTCCCAGATGGCGCTGGTGGCGACCTTGACGGAGCAGGGTGGGGCGCGCGACCAGCGCATCCGACAGTTGCAGGAGGAAAATGCCCGTCTGCTGAATGACCTGCGGGAGATGCGGGCCAATCTGGCCCGGCAAAGATTAGCGGCGGCCGGGGCGTCGCCTGCGGCACCGTCGGCTACCGCGCCGGCCGCCGCCCCGTCCCGCCCACAGCCGGATGTCGTTCCAACGCCACCCGCCGCGGACGGCGGGGCGTCATCTGCTGTTGCGCCCGATTCCGCTGAATTC
>JAIVGW010000307.1 GCA_020201415.1 Lentisphaerota bacterium | reverse complement strand
GGTCTTCACTGCAAGCTGACAGGAAGCATCAGCCCAACACCGCATCCTTGGCAGCCTTGGCGATACGGAACTTCAGGGCTTTCTTGGCCTTGATCTTGATCTTTTCGCCCGTGACAGGATTGCGGCCGATGCGCGCCTTGCGTTGCACGACCACCAATTTGCCCAGACCGGGAATGGTGAACCCGTTCTTAGCGTCCTTGTAAGCCATGCCTACCAGCGTTTCAATCGTGGTGACGGCTTGTTTCTTGGTTATTTCCAGCTTGTCCGCCAATTCCGCCACGATCTGACTTTTGGTTTTCGGTTTACCTGCCATAGGGCTTCTCCTGTTGGTTTTGGATAAGAGTGCCGGCTTGCCAGCCCGGCGTTCCACAACGCAATATATATTGGTTTGTAAAATATAATGCAATAAAAATATTTAGCTATTCAGAAAATCTGCGGGTGCATATCCCGGTCTTATTTAACTTTACACTATATTTATTTCCACGCGGCCGCCCTTGTGCAGTGTCGCGGATTTTCCTCAAGATGGTTCGCGTGTGCGATGCCTGCCGTTAGCCGACTCATTTTCAACCCGGCGCGGTCGTTCAACGCCGGCCGCAGCAATGCTTGAACTTCAGACCGCTGCCGCAGGGGCAGGGCGTGTTGCCGCTGACCGCTTGGCGCGGGCCGGGCGCCGTCACCTGCATGCGCTGGGCCAGCTCGGCGGTAATGCGCTTCATTTCCGGCATGGCATGCTTGAAAAAAATCCGCCAGCCGGCGCACAGTCGGCTGCGCACGGGCGCGGCGGTGGGTTGATGCATCCAGCGGTGTTTCGGGCAATCTCCGGCGCAGACATCCAGCCATTCACATGCGGAGCAGGCGGGCGACCACTGGGCCTTGCGGCGGCCGAATTCGGCGTACAGCGGTTTGTGGCGCAGCTCCTGCCAGCTGTCCTGCATGATGTTGCCCAGCAGCCAGCGCGGTTCGACGAAGAAATCGCAGGGGTAAACATCGCCGTTGTGTTCCACCAGAAAATAATGACGACAATCGCGTTCCATGGCGCAGGTGCCGGAGGGCTGATGCAACAGGCGCGCCATAATGGAGTCGAAAAGCCGTATGGAAACACGTCCCGCGCCGTCCGCCCGCCAGGCGTCGAACAGCCGGCAGAGGAACTCGCCCCAGGCTTCCGCGCTGACGGCGAACGGCAGCAGCCGGCCCTGTCCGTCGAATTCCACGCAGGGGATGTATTGCTGAAAAAGGCAGTTCAAGTCGCACAGGTAGCGGTACACTTCCGCGGGGCGGTCGATGTTGGCGGCGCTGACCAGCGTCAGAACATTGTATTCCACGTTGTGCCGACGCAATGTGTCCATGCCCTTGAGCACGGCGGCGTGCGATCCGGCGCCGGCGATGTTGAGCCGGTAGCGATCGTGCATCTCGGCCGGCCCGTCCAGACTGAGCCCCACCAGGAACCGGAATTGCGCCAGGTGCGCGGCGAAGGCGTCATCCAGCAGCGTGCCGTTGGTCTGCAACCCGTTGGCGACCACGGCGCCCGGCGGGGCGTGCTGCTGCTGCAGGCGCGTGACGGCCTGAAAGAATTCCAGCCCCATCAAGGTCGGTTCGCCGCCCTGCCAGCCGAACACATATTGCGCCTGTCGCGTGGCCATGAACCCGGTAACCAGGCGTTCCAGAACGGCGGCGCTCATGCGGTGCGTTGGTGTGGCCGGGTAGAGCCCGGCGCGGTCAAGATAAAAGCAATAGGCGCAGCGCAGGTTGCAGTCGGCCCCCGCCGGCTTGATCAGCAGCGAAAAAGACACCGGTTGGGTGTCAGCGGTAGGTGTTCCATTTTGGTTCATTGGCGAAAATCCAACGGTAATGTTCCAATCCCTGCAAGCCGCCGCCGGCAGCTTCATCCAGGATCACGGTGCAATGCGGGTGCAGGTGCAGGGCCGAGGCCGAAATCATGGCGGTCAGCGGTCCTTCCACAAACTGCGTCACAATGCGGTTTTTTTCCGCGCCGGTTGCCAGCAACAGACATCGATTGGCTTCGAGTATGGTGCCGACGCCCATGGTGAGGGCGCGTCTGGGCATCTGTCCAAGGTCGTCGAAGAGCGGACCGTTCTGGGCCATGGTTTCCGGTGAAAGCATGACCACGCGTGTGCGCGAGGCAAATGACGATAACGGTTCGTTGAAACCGATGTGTCCATCCAGTCCGATCCCCAGCAACTGGAGGTCGATGCCGCCGCATTGTTCAATCAATTCCTCGTACCGGCTGCATTCAGCCGCCAGATCACCGGCTGTGCCGTCGGGCAGATGGGTGTTGGCGGGATCAAGATTGACCTGGTCGAAAAGGTGTCGCTGCATGTAGGCGCGGTAACTGTTAGGGCTGGTGGCAGGCAGGCCCGCGTATTCGTCCAGATTGAAACTGCGGCAGCCCGCGAAATCCAGGGCTTCCCGCCGGTGCAGCTCCACCAACTCCCGATAAACCTGTTCCATGGTGCGGCCGGTCGCCAAACCCAGCACCAGGCGCGGATTGCCGCGCAGCTCGTCGGCGATCAATCTGGCGGCCAGACGTTCCGCCCGCCGCGGGTCCGGAAGGACGACGACATCCATGACATCTCCTGTCGGTTTTTATGACTGAAAAAAATAAGTTTTCTTGCAAATCCGTCATATATTTTGTAGACGGTTACAGGTCGGCGCGGAATACCAACGCCGGCTTTCGACCTTTCCGGGCCGGATTGTTACTTTTAGCATACTGGAATTGTTTTGTGAAGTTTTTAAACCTGTTTGTGTCATGCGCCCAGCCGCATCCATCCCTGCCGGCCGCTTATGCGCGTCCACCGCGTTGGCTGTGGCTGCTCCTGCTGCTGATTTCGCTGGCCGGTATCGGCAATCATGAACTTTGGACGCCCGATGAGCCGCGTGAAGCCGCCATCACCCTGGCCATGCGGCGGTCGGGCGAGTTGGCTATTCCGCGTCTGGCGGGCGAGCCGTTCGTGGAGAAGCCCCCGCTGGCTTACATTGCCGGCGCCGGGATTCTGGCCCTGGGCGAAACCTTGCTGGGTACCACCGCGGCGCTACGGCTGTCGTCCGCCCTTTGGGGCCTGGCAACGCTGGGGGTGACGTTTCTGCTGGCGCGGCGTCTGGCGGGCCCGGTGACCGCGGCCTGGTCCGTGGCCGCTCTGGCGCTGATGCCCGGTTTTGTCCAGGTGACGCACTGGCTGTTGGTGGATAGCGCGCTGATGTTCATGATCGCGGCTGCGCTCTGGTTGCTGTATGAGGCCTACAGCCGGCGGCGCCCGCCGCTGCTGGCGCTGGCCGGCATCGCTGCCGCCGGCGCCTTTCTGGTGAAAGGGTTGATCGGGCCGTTGATCATGGGTTTGGGGTGGCTGGGATTGGCGCTGAGCCTGGCCCGCACGGGGACCTGGCGCTACTGGCTGGGGCGGCGCAGCTGCCTCTGGCATCTGATTGCGCTCATGCTGTTCGGATTGCTGACGGGCATCTGGATGCTGGCGTTGCGCATGGAAGGCGGTCCGGAACTGTGGCATGAGTGGTTCTGGGACAATCACTTTGGCCGTTTCAGTGGTCAGGCGCGCCATCTGGGCCATATCCGCGGCCCGTTTTACTACGTGTCGGCCCTGGCGGTTTGTCTTTTGCCGTGGCTGGGATATTGGTTTTACGGTATCTGTCAGGCCTGGCGCCGTGGCCGCGGATTGACTGAGCGTCTTCTGCGCGGGCCCTGGCCCCTGTTGCTGGCCTGGGCGGGCGGGGGGCTGCTGCTTTTGACGGTTTCTTCCACCAAGCGCGAGATTTACCTGAGCATGTTAATGCCGGCGCTGGCAATCATCACGGGGCTGTTGCTGCGCCGGCCGCCGCCGCGCTGGCTGCATCGTTACCTGCTGGCCTGGCAGGGTCTGGCCCTGATGATTCTGGCGGCCGCCGTGCCGGCGCCGCTGCTGGGCTGGCTGCTCGGCTGGTGTGACTGGACCTTTGGCCTGTTCTGGAGTCTGCTGGCGCTGCTGGCCCTGGCCGCGGCCTGGCGGATTGTGCGGCGGGCAACCATCCCCTGGCTCTCACGCTTTCTGGCGGTGACGGCGCTGGCCTACAT
>JAIVGW010000074.1 GCA_020201415.1 Lentisphaerota bacterium | reverse complement strand
CGCAAGCTTTGTCGGACTCCCCGACGGCACCGGAATCGACAAAGCTCGCGACAAGGCTCACGATAAAGCTTGTGTGCAAAGAACGCAAAACACCACAACATATAGTGAAAAAGAATTGAAGTTTCAGGCGAGCTTACCCAAGGTCATACCTGATAAAATTGACGGAGAATAAATGAAAGCCAAGTTGATCATTTTACCGATGCTGCTGGCCTGGTGCGGCGGCTGCGTCACCACCGACAACCCTCAAGCCCGCATGCACGAGCGCGAGGATTTCCTGATCATGCGCGACAGCCTGACGCGCCTGGAAGGACGGATGGAGGGATTGGAGATGGAATACCGGCGGCTGCTGAACGAAATTGAAACCCTGCGCCGCACCCTGGGCGAGGGCGGCACACAACAGCGCGCCGTGCAGGACCGTCTGAACACCCTGGAACAACGCCTGACGGCGCTGGATGCGGCGCGGGAACGCGACCGGCAGGCTATTGTGGACCAACTGACCGGCCGCATCACCCAGGTGATGCAGCAGGGTGGCGGGACCCGCACCGGCGGCGGCACGGGCTATGAACATGTGGTCCAGGCCGGCGAAACGCTTTCGGCCATTGCCACCGCCTACAAGGTTTCAGCCCGGGTGATCATCGAGGCCAACGATCTGAAAAACCCCGACCACCTGCGCCAGGGGCAAAAACTCTTCATTCCGCAATAGTACGGGGTCAATTACGCCGCGCAAATCCGTTGGGTCGGCCGTTTTTAAGGCACGGGCGGTCTTTGACTGCCACAAAAACGTTGTCCACTCCCAGCAAATGCTCCAGGTCACTGATCAGGCCGTCCGTGACCGCCACGCTGTAGATGCTGTCAGTGTTCATGAAAACTTCCTCGCCTTTGGGGAACTGCAAGCAAAATACCGCCGGCGTATTGCCGGGATGGCGCTCCAGCAACTGGCGGATCTGCTCCAACAGCTCATCGCTCAGACTGGCGGCCTGCAGATGCAGGCTGACGCGATCGGTGAAAAAGCGTGGCGCCTGTTCCAGCGGATAAACCTCGAACACCTTCATTTTGACGGCCTGTTCATTGCGTGAAACTTCGCCACACACCATTACCGCGGCGTTTTCCGTCAGCACTTCGGCATATTCCCGGAAAGCATCCGGGTAGACCACCGCCTCCAATATACCTTCCACGTCTTCAATACGCAGAATCGCCATCTGATCCTTGTTACGGGTGATTTTTTTCTCCACTGCGGCCACCAACCCGCCAATACGAGTCACACTGCCATCCTCCAAATCCATCAGGCTGGCCACCGTTGCCAGACGGTAACGCCGCAGCAACGGTTCATACTGCGACAACGGATGGCCGCTCATATAGACGCCCAACAGCTCCTTCTCGCCGGCCAGCAACTCGTTTTCCGGCCAGGGCGGGCATTCCGGCAGCACATCGGCGTCTGCCGCCGGCTGTTCATCCAACAACGCGAACAGCGATCCTTGCCCCGTCTGCTGGTCATGTCGCAAAGACTCGGCCCGGCGCAAGGCGGTGTCCGCGCCGGCAAACAAACGGGCCCGATGCGCGCCGAAGCAGTCGAAGGCCCCGCAGCGCGCCAGGGTTTCCAGGGTTTTGCGATTAAGCACTCTGGGATCCAGGCGCAGGCAGAAATCCACCAGATTTTCATAAGGGCCGTTGTTCTCACGCTCGGCCACCAGAGCTTCGGCCATGCCCACCCCCACGTTTTTTATGCCGGCCAGGCCGAACCGGATGGAGCGTTCACCGGGCATAAACCTGACGCCGCTAAGATTGACATCCGGCGGCTGAATGGTCAGGTCCATGACGCGCGCCTCGCTGATGTAAACCGGCAGTTTGTCGGTATTGCCGATTTCACTGGAGATCAGTGCGGACATGAAGGCTTCGGGAAAATTGGCCTTGAGATAGGCGGTCTGATAAGCTATCAGGGCGTAACCGGCGCTATGCGACTTGTTGAAGCCGTAACTGGCAAACTTTGCAATATTTTCAAATATTTTCTCAGCCTGCGCCGTTGGGATTTTTGAGGTCTTGCGGCAACCATCGATAAAATCATGCCGCTGCGTCTCCATTTCCTCAGGCTTTTTCTTACCCATGGCCCGGCGCAGGATATCGCCCTGCCCCAGACTGTAGCCGGCCAGCTTCTGGGCCGCCTGCTGCACCTGTTCCTGGTAGAGCATGATACCGTAGGTCTCCGCCAGGATCGGCTCCAGCCGCGGGTGGTCATAAGCGATTTTAACCTTGCCGGTCTTGCGGTCGACGTAATCATTCAGCATGTTCATCGGACCGGGACGATAGAGTGCGATCATGGCGATCAGGTCCTCAATGCGGTCAAGACTGATGCGACGCACCAGATCGCGCATGCCCTTGCTTTCCAACTGGAAAACGCCCACGGTATCGCCGCGCCGCAACAGCTCATACGTTGCCGGATCGTCCATGGGCAGGGCCTCGATGTCGATTTCCACGCCGCGAGTCTGCCGCACGAGATTGACGGTCTCCTCCAACACCGTGAGGGTCTTCAGACCAAGAAAATCAGCCTTGAGCATACCCAGCGCCTCGACATGGTCCTTGCTGTACTGGGTGACCATTTCACCGGACTTGTCCAGGGAAAGCGGCAACATATCGATCAGGGGATGTTCGGAAATCACCACCCCGGCGGCATGCACACCCGCATTGCGGTACAAGCCTTCCAGCACCAAGGCATAGGGCAGAATCCGGCGCGCCGACTCATCGGTCTCGGACGCCTTCTTGAATTCAGGACTTTTCTGCAGGGCATCCGGCAGGGTTATATCCAGTTCCTCCGGCACCAGCTTGGCCAGACGGTCGGCATCACTCAACGGCACCTGCAACACGCGGCCTACATCCCGAATCACGGTCTTGGCGCCCAACGATCCGAATGTAATGATCTGGGCCACGCAGTCGCGGCCGTATTTCTCCTTGACGTATTCAATCACCTCGCCACGGCGGGACTGGCAGAAATCAATATCGAAGTCCGGGGGACTGATGCGCTCCGGGTTTAGAAAACGTTCAAAAACCAGGGCATAACGCAACGGATCAATATTGGTGATGCCCAACAGATAGGAAACCAGGCTGCCGGCGCCCGAACCGCGCCCGGGCCCCACGGGGATGCGTTGTTCCCGGGCAAAACGCACGAAATCCCAGACCACCAGAAAATACCCGACGAAACCGGTATTCTCGATAACCCCCAGTTCAAATTTCATGCGATCAATGATCTGCTTTTCCCGATCGTCGCGCGGGTTGGCGGCATCCGCCACCTGGTAACGCCGAAGCAAGCCCTCGCCGCAAAGCTGCTCCAGATAGGACTTTTGGTTGAACCCGGCGGGGGGCTGAAAAACCGGAAATTTCAACTGATTGAATTCCAGTTCGACATTGCAGCGGTGCGCAATTTCCACTGTGTTGGCAAGAGCCGCCGGAGCTTCCTTGAACAGACGGGCCATGTCCGCGCCGCTTTTAAGGTAAAATTCCTGTGAGGCATAACGCATCCGGTTTGGATCCGACATAACCGTGCCGGTCTGAATGCAGAGCAGCACCTCGTGGGCCTCGGCATGCTCGCGCGCCAGGTAATGCACATCATTGGACGCCACCAGCGGCCAACCGTTCTTTTTGGAAAGTTGCAGCATGGCGGCATTGACCCGGCGCTGTTCGGGAATGCCGTGATCCTGTATCTCCAGGAAGAAATTGTCCTTGCCGAAAATATCGGTATAGACACCTGCCTGGCGGGCGCCGGCTTCCGGTCCGCCGGCCAGAATTTCCTCGGCCACCCGCCCCTTGATGCAGGCCGACAGTCCGATCAACCCGCGGGCATGTTGCGCCAATATTTCCCTGTCGATGCGCGGCTTGTAGTAAAACCCCTCCAGGTGAGCAGTCGATACCAGTCGCATCAGGTTGTGGTAACCAGTATCGTCCGTGGCCAGCAGCACCAGGTGGTTGACAGCGGAAGTGGCGCCTTCAGCCTTGCGGTCGTGGCGGCTGCCCGGCGCTTCATACACCTCGCAACCGATGATGGGCTTGATACCGCGGGCCTTGGCTTCCTTGTAAAACTCCACCACGCCGTACATCACACC
>JAIVGW010000073.1:4917-11266 GCA_020201415.1 Lentisphaerota bacterium | reverse complement strand
CGGTCGCGGCCGGCAATTACCAGGTTTTTTCCGTTACAGGCAATCAGGATTTCCTCCGGATGCTGAAAATCAAAATCGATTTCCGGGAACAGATCTTTGAGCTTGGGTTGGTACCCGACCCAGATCGCCTGTTCCGGCACAGGATCCGGCAGGCCTTCCATTACTTCCGGCCGGGCGCCGGAGGTCTTCTCGATATATTCAGCCAGCTCATCCGCCGCGCGGCGAGTCAAAGGCGGGGCATCTGCAAAAATCACAATGGGCGCCAGACTGACGCCTTCAGCCACCAGCACCATTTGCGGCTTCGGCGCACCCGCCGCCGCATGCAATTCCGCAGATGTAACGCAAAACAACCCCAAACACCCTACCAGCGCCAGTGATAAACCGATACATCGCTTTGACGACATAAATCTCCTTTGAAGCTGCGTTTTTTCAACGCATTGTTTTTGATTCACTACCGTCCAACAGGAACGGGAATTATTCTGAATTCTGACTCCTGACTCCTGATTTCAGCAAAAACGTATTTTAAAAATTGCCTCAGTAATCATTTAGGCTAATCAGACGAGCCCTCGACAGCCGCCGGATCAGATTCCACCCA
This sequence comes from Lentisphaerota bacterium, assembly GCA_020201415.1. Classification (GTDB taxonomy): domain Bacteria; phylum Verrucomicrobiota; class Kiritimatiellia; order JAAZAB01; family JAAZAB01; genus JAIVGW01. The sequence continues at coordinate 10,671 of JAIVGW010000073.1, read as the reverse complement.
TAACGTCGGCGCATACCGGGGAGTTGTGGGATTGCCATCGCCCCTGTAGCCGCTCCAGAACATCCGCCAGCGCATGGAGCCGGGCTGGCGCTGCTGCAAGGCGCGCAGTTCCTCCCAACTCGCGTGGATTTTCGCAAGCGCTTTCCCGTCGGGATCTTTCTTACCCTTAACCAGGCGCGCCATCCGCCCGCATTCGGTTGCCAGGCGCGTAAAGTCCAGTCCGGCTTCGACAAAGGCAATGCGTTCGCGATAAAGCTCGTCGTCAGCCCCCAGTGCCGCCTTGGCTTTATGCAAAAGGTCATAGGCATTGGTCAGCCGCTCCTCATTGTAGAATTCGAGAATATCTTGGTCGGCCCGCCCGGGCTGCTCCGTGCCGTAGCATTCTTCCCGGATCCGCTCCATGTAATTCCAGTAGTCTTCCATTTCGCGCGCGGCCGGCCCAAAGGCCCTCTGATAATAATCCTTGAGAATGGCCTCGCCGTCCGCCTGGGGGTTCCAGGTCAACTGCGCCATCAGGTAATACAAGGGCCCCTGGGTGGACCAGTATTCCCGCACATAATCAATATAGAGCCCCATCCAGCCGTTTTCCGCGGCGAATTTCAGGTCTGCCATCGTTCGCCGTAGCGGCACGTCCGGCATGCCCCACTGGCCGCCGACCGGCGCTCCGACATTGGGCCGCCAGTAATGTAACTTGGTGAGCTTGCCCCATTCGGCGAATTGCTCCCTATGGGTCTTGCCGATCTGGGAATCACGATCAAGCATATCCGACCGAAACAGGAAATTGGCCACGTCACCTATGATCACGTTATCCTCGGGCACGACCTCGATCGGCGCCGGTCGCGCAGGCCCGTAGGCCATCGTGTAAACATAAAGCTCCCGGCCGGGATAGCGTTCTTTCAATTTGCGCCCCAGGATGTTGGCCAGAGTGATTTCCCGCTCGGATAGCGCGACATAATTATGCCCCATACCGTCCCATGACAGGCGGCGCAGCTCGCCGTCCGGATGATCCCAGGCGCGGCAATTTTCACAGATGCAATGCCCACGATGATAGCTGTCGCCAGCGGAGGCGTTAAAGACACGTTCATTGGGGTTGGCTTCCAATTTCTCGGCCACATCAACCAACCACTGCTCCCACACATCCGGATTGGACATGCACATCTTGGCATTACCCGGATCGGTGCAGAGACTGCGCGTGCCGTCCGGCTGCAACGCGAAATATTCCGGGTGCGTCTCGTGAAAACGGTTCCACCAGGTACCGAATCCGTGCCCACCGCCGATCGGACCCAGCGAGTCCAATTGCAAACGCTGCACGCGCAACCAATAGCCGCTGGATATCCCTCCGGTAGTAGCCTCACGTGGCTCGGGACCGGACCGGAACAGGGTGGAATAGGCCATGAGTCCGCCGCGTACCCTTACCTGGGGATGGTAACGGTACTCGAACGGACCGAAAACAATGGTCTTTTGCGGCAGGATGTCCTCACCAAGCTGCCCCGGCCAGAGCCAGCGCACACCCAGGTAATCCTGTAGAAAGGTATAGACGGCATTGTGGGTACCGTATTCCTGCTGCACGCCGTCAAGACCGCCAACCTGCATGTGTTCCGGATCCCAGCGGTCGCGCCCGACAATCACCAGGTGCTTACCGTGGCTCCGGCAGGCCTTCCATTACTTCCGGCCGGGCGCCGGAGGTCTTCTCGATATATTCCGCCAGCTCATCCGCCGCGCGCCGGGTCAAAGGCGGCGCATCTTCAAAAAGCACAATGGGTACGCGGCTGATGCCTTCCGCCACCAGCACCATCTGCGGCTTCGGCGCACCCGCCGCCGCATGGACCTCCGACGACGGCAACATTAAACCGATGCAACCGACCAATGCCAGAAACAAACCGATAAACCTCTTTGCCGCCATGCAGCCTCCTTTTAGTACCTTATTTTTCTGCAACCGAGGCTCTTGCAAAACCCCGCGGGCGCGTTCATAATCGGCTCACCGAGACGGATCGCCCTACCCGTTGCGGCAGCAATCCGGAAGGGCGAGGCGTCTCGCCGAGCCGCTGGGTTTTTGCAAGAGCATCACTCATCTATTCAAATATTTGAAAAACAAGAAGGGAACCGGATTTCTCATACCGGTTTATTCAGTCTCGGAAAGGTCGGCGACATTCTTGAGGTACAATTTCAAATTCCGCACCTTGTAGGCCGTCCAGCTGTAGAAACCGATCCGGTCTTGTCCCTCAGCCACCAGCGGCGCTCCGAGTTCCACATGTTCCAGCACCGTTTCGCCGTCCACGATCAGCCGCACCGTGCCGGCATCGTTTTCCAACACCATTTTGTGCCAATGGTCCGGCTTGATCAACATTGTGTCTTCACTGATTTCCTCAAGAATCTCTCGCGATTTTCTCAGACGGTTAACCGTGTTGTGCACCCCGCCGAACTGGAAGAAATAACTGGTCGCCAGCGGGCTGCCCGCTCTGCCTTCACCGGGCTCCCGGGCATGCAGGAATGCACTGATATCGCTCAACGTGACTTCAGCGGGCTGATCAGATAACGCATCAACGGCCTGCACATCCGCCATCGCCTCAAATTCCAGACGCTGAAAACCGCCGGGAAATCCCCGGGATGAGACCAGGACACCGGTGCCGCGCAGGCATCCGTCCACGATCTCCCAAGCGCCATCAACAAGCTCCCAGTCGTCGCCCAATGCCTCACGCTCGAAATTGTCGCTGAAGACCAATTCCCAATCATCGGCAATCGTCATCTCTTCCAAGCTCAGTCCGCCGGCCACGGCGGTCTCCGGAGCCGATTCCACCCATAACGTCGGCGCATACCGGGGTGTGTTCGGCTTGCCGTCCCCATCGCGACCGGCCCAGAACATCCGCCAGCGCATGGCCCCGGGCTGGCTCTGCCGCACCGCACGCAGTTCCTCCCAGTTCGCATGAATTTTCGCAAGCGCCTGGCCGTCCGAATCCGCATGCCCCTGGACCAGACGTGCCAAGCGGCCACTCTCGGTTGCCAGGCGCGTAAAGTCCAATCCGGCTTTGACGAACGCAATGCGTTCGCGATAGATTTCATCGTCATTTCCCAGCGCCGCCTTGGCTTTGTTCAAAAGGTCATAGGCCTGGCCCAGCCGCTCCTCATTGTAGAACTCGAGAATATCATGGTCGGCCCGACCGGGCTGCTCCGTGCCGTAGCATTCTTCCCGGATCCGCTCCATGTAATTCCAATAGGCTTCCATCTCACGCGCTGCCGGCCCGAAGGCGCGCCGGTAGTAATCCTTGAGGATAGCCTCGCCGTCCGCCTGGGGATTCCAAGTCAGTTGCGCCATCAGGTAATACAAAGGACCCTGGGTGGACCAGTATTCCCGAATATAATCTATATAGATGCCCATCCAGCCGTTTTCCGCGGCAAACTTCAGGTCTTCCATCGTCCGCCGCAGAGGCACGTCGGGCATGCCCCACTGGCCGCCGACCGGCGCTCCGACATTGGGCCGCCAGTAATGCAGATCGGTGAGCTGGCCCCATTCGGCAAACTGTTCCCTATGAGTCTTGACCGGGTCGAGCATCGAATTACCGTCCAGCATATCCGACCGAAACAGGAAATTGGCCACATCACCGATGATTACATTGTCATCCGGCACCACCTCGATCGGCGCCGAACGCGCATGACCGTAGGCCATCGTGTAAACGTAAAGTTCCCGGTCGGGATAGCGTTCTTTCAGTTTGCGCGCCAGGATGTTGGCCAGGGTGACTTCCCGCTCGGAAAGTGAAACATAGGTCTGAACTACACCGCTCCAGGCCAGGCGGCGCGGCTCGCCGTCGGGATGATCCCAGGCGCGGCAGTTCTCGCAGACGCAATGCCCCTGGTGATAGCCATCGCCGGCGGAAGCATTGAACACGCGCTCGTTGGGATTGGCCTCCAGTTTTTCCGCCACATCGACCAGCCACTGCTCCCAGACATCCGGATTGGACATGCACATCTTGGCATTGCCCGGCTCGGTGCAGAGACTGCGTGTGCCGTCCGGCTGTAGCGCAAAATATTCCGGGTGCGTCTCGTGAAAACGTTTCCACCAGCTACCGAAACCGTGCCCGCCGCCGATCGGCCCCAGCGAGTCCAACTGCAGACGCTGGGCCCGCATCCAATAGCCGCTGGACTCGCCGGTATCCGGATCACGACGGTTCGGCCCTCCCCGGAACAAGGTAGAATAAGGCATCATCCCGCCGCGGACCCGCACCTGGGGATGGTAACGGTATTCGAACGGACCGAAGGCGATGGTCTTTTGCGGCAGGATGTCTTCACCTATCATGCCCGGCCAGAGCCAGCGCACACCCAGGTAATCCTGTAGAAAGGTATAGACGGCATTATGCGTTCCGTATTCCTGCTGCACGCCGTCAAGACCGCCAACCTGCATGTGTTCCGGATTCCAGCAGTCGCGTCCGGCAATTACCAGGTTTTTTCCGTCGCAGGCAATCAGGATTTCCTCCGGATGCTGGAAATCAAAATCGATTTCCGGAAAAAGCTCATCGAGCTTAGGCTGGTACCCGACCCAGATCGCCTGTTCCGGCACAGGATCCGGCAAACCTTCCAGCACTTCCGGCCGGGCGCCGGAGGTCTTCTCAATATATTCCGCCAGCTCATCCGCCGCACGGCGAGTCAAAGGCGGGGCATCCTTAAAAATAACAATGGGCACGAGACTGACGCCCTCCGCCACCAGCACCATCTGCGGTTTGGGCGCACCTGCCGCCGCATAAGCGCCGGTCGGCAGGATTCCCGTAAAACCGAGGCAACCGACCAACGCCAGAAACAAACCGATCCATCTTTTTGCCGACATACAGCCTCCTATTCATCTTCGCACAGTGTATAGCGCTTACATTCGCCATCGTTGGCAATAGATAATAATGAATTATGCTCTAATTGTCAATCATCAATTAATTCACGGAAACGTCCGGCTGGAACCGCAGGCAAATATTGCCTTTTTCAAGTTCCGCCGCCGCAGGCACCTGCAGGATTACCCCATCATCCCGGACCAGCTGCATCCGGACTGCCATATCAGTGGGCGGACATGGCCGGCCCAGATCCGGCCAGGCAATGGCCGCCTCCCAGGTCACGCCGGGCGTATCGGTAAATGCTTCCGGACGCCCAATCTGGCGATTTATTTTTACCAGGTTCAGCAGACGGGTATCGATCACTTCATCAGCCCGCTGCCGTCCCACTGCCAGACGCGCCGCCGTCAGCAACTGATTATCAAGCATAACCGCCTTGCCGGCTGGGTTAATCTCCAGCAGCCTGCCATCAATTTCCAGGCGCAACCGCCCCGGACCGGCCGAAGAAAAGATGATTCCGCCCAGATACAGGTATTCCCGGTCATGCAGCAGGTAGATGATTCCGGAATAATCCAGGTCATCCCGCGGATCCCCCTGCACAGCGTCGGCGGAAGACATCACCACGGGGTCGGCATGCGTAAATATGGAAATATTGATGTCATCCATATCACTGATCCAGTCATCCAGGCGACCGTCCAGATTAAGCGGCGGGGTATATTTGACCAGGACTTCCGAGTCAGCCGGCCGCAGCGGCAGGTCCACGCCGGCATTGGCCAGCAGGTTGGCCAGCAACTGCCGATGCGTTTCCTTCTGCGCATCCCAGGGCTCCAGCGTGGTGGCAATGATTTCGCCCTCGCCCACCCTGCGCGCCGCCGCCAGCGGCGGCGCCGGCTCGCGAGTTTCCAAGCCAAAAAATCCTATGTCCACCGTCCAGTCATTCCTGAAC
>JAIVGW010000073.1:0-4873 GCA_020201415.1 Lentisphaerota bacterium | reverse complement strand
AACGGACAGCAGGCAAGATTGCCCCGCGCTGCGCGGCAACGGCTCCATTTGCAATCACGCAAAACCTTGCGGCACCCAGCCCTGTTAAGGCCGCCAGTTTAGCGGGCGACAGATCGCCCAACAAGCCTACGGCTTGCCTGGTAATCGACCATGCCGATCCGTCAAGATAACGCAAAGCGTTGTGCAACAACGCCCGGGCCGCGGGACAGTTCCGGACAGTCAAAACGCGGGCCTGGCACAACAGTGCCGTGCCGGCGCCTATCCGACATTCTACTAGGGTCGCGTTTTCACGGCGCGTGGCCCCCAGCAGCACACGATAAGCGCCGTCAACGCGGATCTTCATGGCATTGGGCCTGATGTACACATCATCACTGACCCGCCCGTCACGCGCATCCCATTCCTTGAAGTCACAGGGCGCCATCTGGTGAAAGAGCGGATGCGTCCCGGCATAAACCGGCGCCTCACGGGTAAAAATCAAATCCTTGTTGGTCGGCGCCCAGCCGCCCCGATCAAACTCCGGAACGGAGGAGCGCACGGCCGTCCAGAAAGGTAAAGGCAGCGGCAGCCAGCGCGGCGCAGCCGCTTGCGCCAACACCAGCATGCGTCCCCCACCCTCAAGATAATGCTGCACAGCAACAGGATTACGTCCCAGCGCCGCTTCGCCGGCCTCCTCCGGCACCACGACGATCGTATCCGCCGCATCCTCCGGCAGGGAGGCGGCCGATTCAAACGACAGGCCGGCTTCCCGCAAACGCGCGCAGGTGGCCTCATCGGGCTCCGGCACCACCACTAAGCGCCGACGGGTCACAGCCGGGCACAAAGCATCCGGCGGCAGGGCGTGAATATCCACCTGGTCGGATTCGACCAGCCGCAGCGGACCGTCAGTTCCACCGCTGCTTCCCGATCGTTGCAGACGACTATCTCGCGCCGGAAAGGACTTTTCTCCGCCACCGCCGCGCCCCGCGGCCAGACGAATCCCACCACCGGGGCAATCCCCCGCGCGCCATAGGCGCGCACATCTGGAAAACGCCACTGACAAAGCGGTCGCTCCAGCTTCGCCAGATCATCCTGGGACAACATGGCCTTGTCCTGGATTAACGGCCAGTGCGTCAGGCGATGCGGCATGATGGCGGACACCCCGTAGTAGCGCATCTCCAGCATCTGCTCGCGGTAAAGCCGGGCCTCTTCCCGGTGCCAATCCGCGCGGTCGGCATATTCCAGACTGTCGGGCAGACGCGTCTCGCCCCTTCCACCCATCCAAAACTCACCCATATTCAGCGGTATTTTCCCGGACTCGCTCCATTCCCGCATGATGCGGCTGTATTGCTCCTGCATGTGGACGTGAATGATCTGCTGGTCCGGATGATACCAGGCGGCGCCGGAATGCTCGATGATGGCCTCCGGCTCATGCTGGCGGATGAATTCATCCAGTTGCAACACCCATTTCTCACGGGTCGGGGTACGTTGACCTCGAATAAGTTCATTCTCCACGTCCCATATGACCACGGAGGGATTGTTAACATCGCGCCAGTACCATTCACCGAACTGCTGCTCCAGATTGCGCAGGAGTTCCTCAACGGCGTTCTCATACAACCATGCAGACGCGTGGCGCTGTAATTAAATTCGCGCTTCCAGAACTCCAGCCACCAGCGGTCATAGTCCCGTGACTTTTCAGGCACAATTGATTGCAACTGGCGCGGATGGCTGCCGTCGCCTAACAACCGGATCGGCTGTCCGTTAAGCATGAAGTTGCACCCCTCAATCCAAAACTCGCGGAAACCGAACCGGGTCTCGATCGTTTCCGACTGATCGCCCACCACGACCGTTGTGCGCAAAACATACAGATGCGGGTGCGCCGGACTCCACAAACGCGGATCCTTCCAGAGCGCCTCTGTCCGTAAAGGCGCGCCCGGGTTCCATTCGGTCGGGGGCACCTTAATTTCCGGCAGTTCCAGCACCGGACGGTCCCCATCGGGCCAGGCATAAACCGCCTGTCGGATTTTCGCGCCGGTCGCCGGCCCGCGCAGCCATGTTTCCACCGCCATGCTCATCTTGCGGGTGGAAGTCCTGACCCTGATCCGCGCGACATGCACCGGCCGACGCAGCTCCAGATAAACCCCGCCACGCACCCCGGCCTGATGCCCATGGATCGCGCCCCGCCCGCCATCCAGTTGACTGATGGCGCGCTTCTGATTGACATCCTTGACGGCGGTGTCATCCTGCATCCAGACTGCCAGGGTGTTGATCCCGGGCTGCAGCAGCCCGGAAATCTCGAATTCAAAAGGTGTGTAGCCGCCCAGATGCCGGCCGGCCTCCCGCCCGTTTACGAAAACAACACAAGCATGCGCGACGGCATCAAACCGCAGCCAGCACATCTGGCCTTCCGCGATATTCAAGTCCAGGCCAATGGCATACCAGGCGTGATGGTAATGCCGGTCCGGCGGCCATTGATCCGGCAAGGACTGATGGCGGGTGATTGCAATTTCGCCCGGCCCCTGAGGCACGGGATACTTCTTCCAGCCATCAATGGTGTTGGTAAACTTTCCGAAGGCACACTCAATTTGGTCCATCCCGCCGCCATCAAACAGGCCTGCCGGGCATCCACCGCGGTCGGCAGCCCAGACCCCGGCGCCTGCCGCGGCTGCCATGCAGGCGGGAACTCCGCCAACGCGCCCATTGTTTGCAACACCCGCGCACAAGCCGCCGGTGTCGCCTGCCGCATCAATTCGATATCCGCTGTCGTCATAATCACCCCTTTAATTGAGTTGCTTTCAAAAGTCAGCTTTTGAAAGCAGTATTCAGTATCAGGAAGTCAGCAGCCAGAATCACAACATATTAATGATATTCGTGTTGCAATGCTAATGTATACTGACTCCTGAATTCTAAATTCGCTCAGAACGTGAGTTTTGAAATAAGCCCAATCATCAAATCAATTTTTCCAACGCCCGGCAAGCGGAAAGGTCAAGCCGCCTCCAAAATTTACTACCAACCGCAGATGTATTTCATGCTCCATCTGTTGAAAAGCTTTTGGACTGCGGCGGCTTGACGCCGCTTTTTTTTAACGAGCCTCTTGCAAAACCTCGCGCCTTCCCGATTACTGGTAGGGACGTTTCTCCGAAACGTCCGCGGACGGCTCGGAGAGCCGTCCCTACCTGCTGCAACCGGACGGCTCGGAGAGCCGTCCCTACCGCAAGGGTTTTGCAAGAGCCTCAAACATCTTTCATTTCCGGTTGGAACGCCGCCCTTAAGACACCATGTCGGCTATTAACGCACAAACTCACTGCACCTCTGCCTCGTCTTCGTCCAGGCCGCCGGCCAGGCGCTTGACATAGACCTTAACATCGTACACCTTGAAGGGAGTGAAGAAGTAGAAGCCGACCCGGTCGGCGCCTTCGCCCAGCAGGGAGGATTCATCTTCGACCGTCAGGACGTTGACGCCGTCGACAAACAGGTTCAATCGGCCCTTGTCGTTCTCCACAACGATCGCGTGTGTCTTGCCTGACACGATAGCGGTGTCGGCATCCCCCCCCGTCACGAGGGTCCGGCCCAGGCGCGCAATGCGGTGCGCCGTGTTCCATTTCCCGCCAAACTGGTAAAAGTAGCCCGCGGTCCACGGCGCCGTGTCCCCTTCTTCCGGACGGACCGCATGCAGCAGGCAACTCATGTCCGACACGCGCGGAGCATCCGTCGGAGCCGATGCCGTGAACTCCATGCGCTGAAAACCGACCGCCTCGTCGCCCGGAAAACCCCGCGCCGACAACAGGGTGCCCTGCCCGAACAGCGCACCGTCTTGAATCTCCCAGTTTCCGGCCACCGTGTCCCAATCGTCGCCCAGCTCATCGCGATCGAACACATCCTGGAAGACCAGCTCCCACCCGGCCTTTTCTGCTCCTACCCGGCGCGCGTCATGCGCCGGCCGCCGCGGAAGACCATCCAGTTAAGCGCCTTGGGAACGACCTCGCAGTTGCGCTTCATCTCATCCCATTTGGCCCGCGTGGCATCGGCCACGGCTTCGTCCTTGCCATCGGTGAGCAGCATCCGCCCACTCAGCTCGCGCAGCTCGGCCAGGATACGCGTATGGTCAAGACCTACGCGCACAAACGCCACGCGCTCCCCATACTTTGCGGGCGCATCCTTTGTCTTCTCCGCCGCGCGATCCAACAGCCCGTAGACCGTGCGGAAAAAGTCCGCGTTGTAGACCTCAGCGTAGCCGTTCGCTTCGCCCGGATATTCATCGACCTTGCGGTTGCGCGCCTCCTCCAGAAGCGACCAATAGGCCTTCAGCTCGCCGGCCGCCGGGCCGAACCCGCGCTGGTAGTAGTCGTCCATGACCGCGCGCCAGTCCACCCACGGGTTCCACGCCATGTGCGCCATGGCGTAATACAGCGGGCCCTGCGTGGCCCAGATCTCCCACACCGAATCAATAAAGATACCGATGCACCCGTTCTCGGCCACGAACCGCATGGCCTCCATGATGCGTGTGATCGGGATGTCGGGCAGACCGCAGGTCCACCCGGCGGGCGTTCCCGTGTTCGGCCGCCAGATCTGCTTGGCCCCCGTGGCGCCCCACTCGGCAAACCAGTCCGATCGCAGGGATCCGTCATCGTTCTTCGCGTCGATACCCCAGAAGATATTGGCCACATTGATAATGGCCACGTTGCCGGCCGGCACCGCTTCCACCGGCGGGGCGCGCCACGTGCCGTAGGCCAGCATGCCGACCAGGTCATTGCGCTCCGGGAAACGCTTGGCCAGCATGCCCGCAACCTTGTTGGCGAAGATCACCTGACGGTCGCTCAGCGCCACGTCCTCGCGGCCGGAACCGGCCCAGCGAAACCACATCTTCGTTCCGTCCGGATGATCCCAGGCGCGGCAG
>JAIVGW010000306.1 GCA_020201415.1 Lentisphaerota bacterium | reverse complement strand
GTGTGATTGCCCCGGATGGCAGTGGATTTTGCCGTGTCCGCCGTAACGTTGCAGGTCGTCTGTACGCCGAAGTTTACGGCCGGGCCTGCGCGCGCAACGTGGATCCGGTGGAGAAGAAACCGTTTTTCCACGTTTATCCCGGTAGCCGTTCCTATTCCATCGCCACGGTGGGCTGTAATTTCACCTGCCGGTTCTGCCAGAACTGGGACATCGCCATGGCCGGTCCGGATGACGTGGCGGCATCATTTCATAAGCCGGCCGGGATCGTGCAGGCGGCGCTGGCGGCCGGTTGCCGGACCATCTCCTACACCTACAGCGAACCGACGGTGTTTTATGAATACATGCGGGATTGCGCCCGGGAGGGACGGGATCGCGGCGTGGCCAGCCTGATGGTCAGCAACGGCTTCATCAATGAAGAGCCGCAGCGGCAGCTTCTACCGCTATTGCGGGCCGTCAAGATAGATTTAAAATCATTCTCAGAAGAGTTTTACGACAAAGTTTGCGGTGGCCGGCTGCAGCCGGTTTTGGACTCCCTGCTGCGTCTGCGTGATCATGGCATCTGGTATGAAATCGTGGTCTTGATCATCCCCGGCTTGAACGACGGCCGTGACGAAATCCGGCGCATGACGGAATGGATTGTGCGGGAATTGGGGCCGGATGTGCCGGTACATTTTTCGCGTTATCATCCCTCCTACCGGATGCGCAACATTCCCGCCACCCCGCCCTCCTTGCTGCGGCAATGCCGGGACTGGGCCCGGGAGCAGGGTTGCCGCTTCGTTTATCTGGGCAATCTGCCGGGGGATGATGCGCAGCATACGTTTTGTCCGGATTGCGGCAAAGTCTTGATCCGTCGGCAAGCCTATCATATTATGCAAAACAATATTCAACAGGGGCGTTGCGATGCCTGCGGATGCGTGATCCCCGGTGTCTGGACATAAATGAACGGGGTCAGCCGCGCAATATGTTATTTTAGCGCAGTTGGCCGTGGGCTTGCAACTGGCCGGTGATCCGCGGGATACGGTACTATTTCACGGCTGCGTCATTCTCGGCGGCTCGCCTTACCCAAGGTAAATGCTTATGAAATGGTAGGGCGAGGTCTCCGACCGAGCCGTCTTACCCGAGAATGACGCAGCCCTGGTTACTATTTTGCAAAAACGGGTTAGTGCTTGTTGTGTTGCCCGGATAATGGTAGCGTGTTTCGAAAAAAGTTGGAGGGGTCATGATGCGTGAATATGCCATTTTACGGGACATGCCTGTGCCGGTAATGCTCATCGACAACGAATTGCGGGTGCTGGAAGTCAGCCGGTCGTTGCTGGTGCTTCTGACGCTGGGGCATGTTCAAGGTGATCACGTCCGCAATTGCCAGACCATGGCTGATTGGCTGGCGGGCCAGGACGATCTTGGCCGGTTGTTGAAGGATGGCGCCGTAGGTGTAGGCCGCAGCGGGGGCGTTGCAAGAATTCAGTGGCAGCATGAGGGGCGACCGTTCCTGTTGACCGTGGCCGACGCGCTCCAGGGTGCTGATGGGGATTCCGTGTTTTTTGTGCACGCTGAGGAGCAAATCGGGCAGCCGGTGAACCAGCGTGGCAGCTGTCTAAAGAGTATTATGTCCAGCCTGTGCCTGGGTATAATCGTGGTGGACAAAGGGCTTTGTGTCACCCATCTCAACCGCATGCAGGAGAATTTTCTGCAATGTGCCGGATGTAGTATTTCATTGATGCAGGCCATGGGCATGCGCTTGGATGAGCTATTGCCGGATGAGGCCGGGTTGCTGGAGAAGATTACGGGCGATGTGCTGCAGGAAGGTGCGGTCTACGGCGGCATTGTCGAACAGCTGACGGCCACGGACGGCCGCGAGTTGGTTTACAACTTGAGTTTTTATCCGCTGCGCGATGAGCACAACACGATTTTTGGCATGCTCCGTGTCTGCGAGGATGTTACGGAAAAGGCCAAACTGGAGGAAAACCTGCGTCAGGCTGAGGCGCAGGCGTTGGAACTGGCCAGAGTGCGCAAGGAAATTGGAGTCCTGAATCACTCACTCAATAATGTGCTGATGATTGTGGTGGGCAATGGTGAAGTGTTGTTGCGGCTGCCGCCGCCGCTGCCTGAGGGACAGCGGGAGCTGGTGGGCAGCATGCTGGAACAGGCTGACAAAATCACCGCCATCACCCGGAAACTCGAGTCACTGCAGCGCCTGAAAACCGATTGTTGCCTTGATGACGGCGCCAGGATGGTGGCCGCCGATGGGGAAGATGAGCCTGCGCCGGGATCTGTCATGGCATGAGAATTCTGGTTATATCAAAGCTTTTGCCGTCCGCCGGCGGCGTCAGCGGAGCACAGATTGTATTCAACCGCATCAAATGCCTCTTGGAACTGGGGCATATTATCGATGTATTGTGCTTCATCCCTGCGCAATCGCATGATGGTCCGGCCTTGGAGCATCTGCGCGGGTTGGTGCGCCGGTTGGAAGTGCTGCCGGAACCCAAGCGCCTCAATCCCTTGCGCTGCGGGGTGTTTAATGTTTTTTCCCGTGTTCCTTATCCATTCTGCCTGGCGACGTCCTGGGCCATGTCTCGAAAGGTGAGCGAGCTGGTGCGTCAGGAGCGTTATCATGTGGCGGTGGCGGAGTTCAGTGAAATGGGGCAGTACCTCTACGGCAATTTGAGTTTGATTGCCGTCCGGCGTGTCGTGTCCTGCCATGAATGTCGCACGGCTTCCTGGGCGCGCGCCATGCGGGTACATATGTGGCGCTACGGCGGTGTCGGCAAAAGGTTGAATTTCCGGCGTCTGCGCCGTTATGAATTTGACATGTACCGCAATATGGATCATGTGCTGGCGCTGACTTCGCAGGAAAGGCATGAGTTGCTGAAATACGCGCCCAACCTGCGGGTTTCAGTGGCTTCACCCGGGGTCAATCTGCCGCCGCCGATCAAGCCTGCCCGGCCGCCCGGCCGCTGTCTTTTGTTTGTCGGCTGTTATGCCAATGAAGCCAATCGTGATGCGGTCAACTGGTTTGCCAGGGCGATCTGGCCGGCCTTGAAAGAGCGTTATCCCGACCTGGTGTTTTATGTGGTGGGCTATGGCGTCACTCCCGACATCCGGGAGCTGGGGCGTCGCGATCCCGGGATCATCGTGACCGGTGCGGTGGAGGATTTGCGGCCTTATCTGGCCAAGGCACGGGTTTTTATCTGTCCCTTCCGCATGGGCGGTGGGTTCCATGTGAAAAACCTGGAGGCCATGGCGGCGGGGGTGCCGGTAGTCAGCACTTCCATTGGCGCCGCCGGGATTCCTTCCTGGGATGGCGAGAGTATTCTGCTGGCCGATTCGCCGCGGCAGTTCTTCCGCTGCGTGAGCCTGTTGCTGGACGATCCCGGCGTGTGCCAGGCGCTGGCGGAAAGAGCCCGGCCGCTGGTGCAGCGATTTTTCACCAGCGCGCATGAGCAACAGGTGTTGTCCAAGGTGCTGAACGATATCATGCGCGAGGAGCGTTGATTCTATTTTAGTCGCGCTGCAATGCGGCTATGAACATACCGTTGCATTTACCCTGCCAGGGCCATATCCAGAAGCGGCCGTCCGACTGTTCCCCGGTAAGCGGGTGTGCTCCGGGGCACGGCTTGAACTCTTTGTGGTGTTCCAGAAAATCATCCAGGACATCCACGGTTTCCGCCTTGGTAAGGGTGCAGACAGCGTAAACCAGGCGTCCGCCCGCCCGGACTTTGCCGGCGGCATCATCCAGCAGTTGTTTTTGTGCAAGAGCCTGACTGATTACCTGTTCCCGTTCAGTGCGCCAGCGGGCATCAGGGTTGCGATGCCAGGTGCCGAGGCCGGAGCAGGGGGCGTCCACCAGCACTCCGTCAAACCCTGCCTTCGGCGCACGCGCTGTTCCGGCCAGCCGGCTGCGCACCTTGAGGGACGCATGTTTGCGCAGGCGTTTTTGAAGCGTGGCCAGAGCCCCGGAGCGCGTGTCTGTAGCCAGGACGGTGCCGGCGCCCTGCATCAAATCGGCCAGGTGCAGGGCCTTACCGCCGCTGCCGGCGCAGACATCCCACCAGAATTCGCCTGGACGCGGCGCACAGATCAGGCCCACGGCCTGAGATGCCAGATCCTGGATTT
>JAIVGW010000305.1 GCA_020201415.1 Lentisphaerota bacterium | reverse complement strand
GTTGTGCTCCGCCGTCTTGCGCAGCAGTTCCGCGGCCTGTTGGATTGATTTTTCCAGTTGTTCCGTCGGATATTTATCAGGAATGACGATCTGGTGGGCTGTCTGGCCGTCATTCCATAGCAGTAGTTCAACCGTGCGACCGGGTAGGATGCCCAGGACCATGACTGCCGCGACCATCAAAAAAGTGAATTTCATGCGAACCTCCGGTAATGCTGAATGAATGGCGGCAATTCTGTCAGAAACGCGGTTGGAAGGCAAAACAAATGCATGAGCATGAAGCGATTCGCAAAGTCTGCTACCAGGCGGGCTCAATGGATCCGCCTGCTTCAGGCGGGTGGCTGCGTCATTTCCCTTACGGCGGAGCGCAGGGCTGCAGTATCGACCCGGGTGTCGCGACAGGGACCCTGGGGCGTTTTCAACGGGACGGCCAGCACCGGCTTGGGGAAAGATGCGCGGATGCCGTCCACCAGTTCCCTGGTACAGGCTACGGCCACCACGGCCTGGACCTGGGGCTGTTTTAATTTGGCCAGTGCCTGCCGGCCCCCGCCGACCACCTGGCATTGGATGCCGGACGCATTGCGCAAGCGGATGATGGCGGCCATGTCGCATTGTCCGCAGCCTTCGCAATTGTCAATGGCGGTGGTCAGTTTACGGTTGCAGGCTTCTTTCTGCAGGCAGTGCGGCAGCAAGAGCAGCAGGTTGGCGGGTGACACGGGCCTGCGGCGCAGCCGGGTCAAGCTGTTGTTAATTTTGACTATCAGGTTGCGCAACATGCGGCTTCCTTGTACAGTGGTTGTGCGGTTAATATAACAATTCAAGCGGAAAAGTCCACTGTTACCGACAATGATGTCATGGGCGGGAGGGCGGTTATGGGCGGGCAAAAGCATGTTGTGGTGGTGGGGGCCGGGCCGGGCGGATTGACGGCGGCCATGATTCTGGCGCACCGCGGTTTGCGGGTTTCCGTTTTCGAGGCCGCGGCCACGGTGGGCGGACGCAATGCCGCCATGCGCCTGGGCCCATATTGTTTCGATGTCGGCCCCACCTTCCTGATGCTCAGCGGTATTCTGGACGAGGTTTTTCATGAGGCGGGGGCGGCCATGGGCAGCCTGTTGGAGATGCGCCGGCTTGACCCCATGTACCGTCTGTATTATCCCGACCGCCAGATGGACATATCTTCCGATGCGGAGCGGATGAAACAGGAAATCGCCCGCTGTTTTCCGGGTCGCGAACATCACTACGACGCTTTTTTCAAGCGCGAGAGCCTGCGTTTCAAACGCCTGTTTCCCTGTCTGCAGAAATCGTATCATCGCCTGTCCACGATGTTTTCGCCGGACCTGCTGCGGGCCCTGCCGCATTTGGCTTTAGGCCGGTCGCTGTTTGATGTGATGTTTGGCCGGTTCGGCGATGCGGATTTGGCCTTGAGTTTCACCTTCCAATCCAAGTACCTTGGAATGTCGCCCTGGGCCTGCCCCGGCCTGTTTTCGATCATCCCCTATATTGAACATGCCTACGGCATTTTGCATCCGCAGGGCGGTCTCTCGCGAATTTCCGAGGTCATGGCGGACGTGGCCCGGCAAAATGGCGCGGAGCTTCATCTGGGCACCGCCGTCAAGCAGGTCGTCGTCCGGCAGGGCCGCGCGGTTGGAGTGCAGCTGGCGGACGGCACAGTGCTGGAAGGGGATGACGTGGTCATCAATGCCGATTTCGGGTATGCCGCCACGCAGCTGTTCGCGCCGGGCACGCTGCGCAAATATACGCCGGCCAGGGTGGCGGCCAAGAAATATTCCTGCTCGACTTTCATGCTCTATCTGGGGTTGGACCGGCTTTTTGAGCTGCCGCACCATGCCGTTGTATTTGCGCGTGACTACCGCGCGAATATCAAGGCCGTTTTTGACGGGCAGGCTACCACGCCGGATATCTCGTTTTATGTGCGCAATGCTTCGCGGACGGATCCATCGCTGGCGCCGGCGGGGCATTCGGCGCTGTACGTGTTGACGCCGGTGGCAAACTTGCGCGGCGTGGTGGACTGGTCTTCCGCCGCAGGGGCTTTCCGCGAGGTTGTGCTGGATGCCCTGGAACAGCGTCTGGGCCTCAAGGGCTTGCGCGGCCACATTGTGGCTGAACGGGTCGTCACGCCCCTGGATTGGCAGGACGAGTTCCGGGTATATGCCGGCGCCACCTTTAATCTGGCGCATAACCTGGGACAGATGATTTATCTGCGGCCGCGCAACAAATTTGAAGATGTGGATCATTGCTATCTGGTCGGCGGCGGCACGCATCCCGGCAGCGGGCTGCCGACTATTTACGAATCCGGGCGGATTGCCGCCAATCTGATTGCCCGCGCCCATGGCTTGTCTTTTATCTCCGGCAATCTTGAAGTATGAGGGGGCTGTTTGCATAAAAACAAACGCCTGATTCTGGCGGCGCCGCGCGGATTCTGCGCGGGCGTCAAGCGGGCCGTGGAAATGGCCGCCGCCGCGGTCCGCCGTTACGGGGCGCCGGTATATTGCCTGAATGAGATTGTGCATAACCGGCAGGTGGTGGCATCTCTGGAGGGTCTGGGGGTTGTTTTTGTGCGTCAGCCGCGGGAAGCGCCGGAAGGTGCTGTCCTGTTGTTCAGCGCGCACGGAGTGCCGCCGGAAGTGCGCCGGCAATGCCGGGAACGTTGTCTGCGCGTGATTGACGCTACCTGCCCCTTCGTGGACAAGGTGCACCGGGAGGTGCGCGATTATGCCGCGCGCGGCTATACCATTCTGCTGATCGGCAAGCGCGGGCATGACGAAATCCTGGGCGTGGCCGGGGAGGCTCCGGAGCAAGTCACTCTGATTACCGACGTCACGGATGCGCGTGCCGTGACCGTGCCTGATCCCCGCCGGGTGGCGCTGGTCACCCAGACCACCTTGAGCGGCAGCGAGACTGATGATCTGCAGTCCCTGTTGCGGCAGCGTTTTCCCGATCTGGCCATGCCGCGCCGCGGCGATATCTGCTACGCCACGCTCAACCGGCAGCGGGCCGTGCGGGCCTTGGCGCAACAGGCGCCCCTGGTTTTGGTGTTGGGTTCTTCCAACAGTTCCAATTCGTTGCGCCTGGTGGAGGTGGCGCAGACGGCCGGCGCTGCAGCCTGTCTGGTCGAGCGCATCGAACAATTATCGAAAATAGTGCGCGGTGCGCCTGATATCCTGGGGTTGACTGCCGGAGCTTCCGTTCCGGATCCGTTCATCACGGAAGTCGTGGCGCGCCTGGCCGCTTTGGGTTATTGCCGGGTGGAAGAGATCTGTGTGGCCGCTGAAGACATGCTGTTTGAGTTGCCGCCAGATTTACGGGAAATGCCGGTCAGCCGCTGATCAGCACCTGGCGCTGTCGGGGTCCGTCAAATTCGCAAAAGTATATCCCCTGCCAGGTGCCCAGCGCTAAACGGCCGTTTTCCAGCGGTATGCGCGCTGAAGCGCCGGTCAGGATGGCCTTGATATGCGCGGCGCTGTTGCCTTCCGCATGCCGGTAACCGGCCCGCCAGGGCGCAATTTTTTCCAAAGCATTGTTCACGTCAGCCATCACGTCCGGGTCGGCGTTTTCGTTGATGGTTATGCCGGCGGTGGTGTGCGGTACGAAAACGGTTATGGCCGGTCCGTCCGCCAATGCGGGTTGCTCCCGGAGCAGGGCGCGGATTTGGCCGGTAATATCAATGAATTGAGCACGCTGCCGGCTGGCGACGGTTATGACGCATGGTTGGCGGCCGGTTGTGCGCATGGGATTACTCCAGTGGGTTGGATCAGGGGATGGCCCACGGCCGTCCGGGGAATGCCCAGGCCCGATATCAGGGCTTCCGTCAGAAGCGTGACGCGGGCTTGCCGTGCCCCGGGGAGGCGCGGCAGTTCGAAACTGCCGGCGGTGACGTGTCCGTGTCCGCCATAAGAGCCGTGGTGAAGCTTGGCCAGGCGGTGTAACAACCGCCGGGGGGTGGCTGCGAGATGGGTCCAGGCCGTCTGTCGGTAAACGCGGGCCTGCCGTATCCCTTCGGCCAGAAACGCGAAATGTTCCGTCGGCAGTGGCGCCAGGCGTATGCGGCCCAGCATGGCCATGTTGGCGCTGGCCAGCAGTTCCCGGTAGGCGGCAATGTCGCGCGGCGAAGCCGCACGCGTGAAATCGGCGGTCTCGGAGCTGATGGCGTAGGCCATGACGGTCGTCAGCCAGCGGGGTATGGCGATGTCGGCGGTGCGCAAGCACTCGTAAATACGCGTGGTGATGGCGCCCAGGCCGGGGTGCAGGTCCGACAGGATGCCCGGCATGGGGCGGCGGGTTTGGTGGTGGTCAAAAACGGCCACTGCCCTAGCCTGAGCCGGCACGCTGACATTGCCCGCGCGCGGGGTGGTGTCGGTGAATATGGCCGGATAATGCCGTTGGCGCGCCGATATTTTTTCCGGCGGCAGCGTGCGATAGAGGAAATGTCGCATTAATTCGCGGTTTTCCGGCCGGGATATCTGGCCGCTGAAAACAATCTGCCCCTTCAGGCTCCAGCGTTGACGCAATAACAACTGCATGCCCGCGGCCGCGGCGAGGGCGTCCGGATCGGGGGCGTTGTGCGTGACGATCAGGACCGTGCCGTGGGCGGGTAAAACCTTGTCCAACTGCGTCAGCAGAGATGTGGTGGAGGGGATCATCGGTATTATTTTAAAAGCAACCCGATGGCCACGCCGATTACGATGAAACCCAGGAAAGCGAGGGATTTCACGGCCCGTATGGTGGTGAAGATCAAGTCGACATCAATGCGGCCACTCCGGCTGCCGATGCTGTTGAACACCAGGACTAATGCCGTAAAAAGCAGTAAAATCAAGGCCGCCAGCATTTTTTTATTCAATTCAAATCCTCCCAGATGTATGGTGTCCGCGCCGCTCAATGCGCCCGGCGGGTACTCCCGACATTGTGCCGATTTTTACGGAGGCATCAAGCAAATAAATTTTTGGCTTGCATTCCCGGCGATGATACGGTATAGATTTTTGCTCATTTGCGCCCATCGTCTATCGGTCAGGACACCAGGTTTTCATCCTGGGAAGAGGAGTTCGACTCTCCTTGGGCGTGCCATTTTGAATTTGTGATTTGCGTCCGGCGTACCGCCGTGCCGCTGAAAAAGAAGCCGGGAGTATCAGGATATGCCCAACATCAAGAGTGCCATGAAACGTATGCGGACTTCGGAAAAGGCGTGTGTGCGCAATCGGTCCGTTAAGACTCGCATCACTTCCGCCCGTCGTGATGTCATGGAAGCCTTTGTCGCCACCGATAAGGAAAAAGCCGTCGGCAATTT
>JAIVGW010000304.1 GCA_020201415.1 Lentisphaerota bacterium | reverse complement strand
CGGCCGGACTTGTTTCTGAATCGTAATCCGCTCTCGTCGTACGCTATCGTCAACCGGCGTACGGTAATGTGTCCATGCATTGATCATAAGTCTGTCCGAAGGCTCTCTATGAGCAGACGATGGTCTTTCCCAAGGGAAGCGGTGCACGAGAGCGCACGACGAGAACGGGGAACGAGCACACCGAACACCGAACACTCCTGCCCGAAAAGAACCTTTTCGGGCAGCCTCAAACTATTTCACTTGTACTACCGGCATGCAATGGCCGCGGCATACAGACCGTCCATGCCGGATTGCGGCGGGAAGGAGACGGCTTCGTCAACGCGCCGGAACCCCGTTTTCTTTTTCAGCCAGTCATCGACCAGCATCCGGTTCTCCTCCGGTTCGAGACTGCAGGTGCTGTAAACCATCCGCCCCCCGGGGCGCAGCAGGCCGGCGGCGGCGGTCAGCAGCGCGGTTTGCAGCCGGTTGAGTTGCCGCATCCGGTTCAGGCTGAACCGCCAGCGCACATCGGGTTTGTGGCGGATGACACCGGTGTTGGAGCAGGGCACGTCCAGCAGAATGCGGTCAAACCGGCCGGCGTCCGCCGGCGGATGCAGGGCGTTGACCTGTCGGGTCCTGACAAATGATTCCAGCCGCAGTCGCAGCAAGTTTTCTTGCAGTCGTTGCAGGCGCGCCGCCTGGGGCTCCCAGGCCGTCAGTTCGCCCTGGCCCTCCAGGTCAGCGGCCAGCAGGGCGGTTTTGCCGCCCGGGGCGGCGCAGGCGTCGAGCACCCGTTGGCCCGACTGCACCGCCAGCAACTGCACGGCGGCGCCGGCGGCGGGATCGACGGGGAGCCACAGCCCCTCGGTGAAACCCGGCAGGGCGGGGACGGCCACCCCGCGGCTTACCACCAGGAATTCGCGATTCCAGGCCTTAACGGAACCCGCCAGCGCATCTTGCGCGGCCAGATCGGCCCGGACCCGTTCCGGGGCTGCCAGCAGATTGTTGGCGCAGACGGTCGGCGCGGCGCGCCGATTGTTCCATTCGCAAAGTTTCAGAGCCCGGTCCGCGCCGTAATGGGCGGTCCAGCGTTGCAGCAGCCGGTCGGGATGCGAGAGGCGGATGCCGGGCGGCTGCTGTGTCAGCCGGCGCAGGCATTCCGGGCGCGTGCGCGTCACCTGGCGCAGCAGGGCGTTGACGAATCCCGTTTCCGCGCGCGGCCGCCGCTGTTTGACGTAGGCCACGGTTTCATTGACCGCGGCGTAATCGGCGACGTCGTCCAGCAACAGCAATTGGTAAAGCCCGATCAGCAGCGGCGGCAGCAGTTCCCGGTCCGGCGGTACGCGGGCATACAGGTTGATCACCCATGAAAGGGCGCGGTAGTGGCGCACCACGCCATAGACCAGTTCGGTGATGAAGGCCCGGTCGTGCCGGACGTCTTCCAGCAGGCGTCCGGGGAAAGCGCCGGCTTGCAGCCAGCGTTTGATGATCATGATGGCGGTGGCGCGCGCGTCGCCGGCCGGATGGGGGGCCTGGCGCGGAGTTGTGGATTCGGCGGCCATCAGATCCGGTCCGGGGCGGTTATGCCGAGCAAGTCCAGTCCACGATGCAGGACGGATGCCACCAGTGCGCATAAACGCACCCGGCTCTCGCGCCGGCCGGCCTTTTCCTTGAGGAATGGAAGGTTTTGGTAAAAGCTGCTGTAGTGCCCGGCCAGTTCGTAGAGGTAATCGGCCAGGATGCTGGGACGATACAATTGGGCGGCCTGGAGCACGGCTTCGGGGAAGCGCAGCAGGTGCAGGGCCAGCCGTCGCTCCAGCGGATGCCCGAGGAGAATCGGCTGCGAGTCGAGGCGGATATCCGGATGACGTTCCTGGTATTTATCCAATACGCTGCGGATGCGAGCGTGCGCATATTGCAGGTAAGGCGCGGAATTGCCGTTCAGCGCCAGCGCCTTGTCCCAGGAAAATGTCACCAGACTCTGGGGGTTCTGGCTCAGGTCGGCGTATTTGACCGCGCCCAGCCCCACCGCCCGGGCCACTTCCCGCTGTTGGGCGGGCGGCATGGCGGGGCTGCTCTGGCGCACCAGCTCCAGGGCGCGGGCTTCGGCTTCGTCCAGCAGCCGCTCCAGTTTGATGACATTGCCCTGCCGGGTGGAGAAGGTGCCTTCCGGCAGCCGCATCAGGCCGAACCAGACATGCGCCAGTTCGGCCTCGATACCCAGGCGCCGGGCGATGGCGAATATCTGGCGGAAGTGCAATTGCTGGCGCTCGTCGGTGACGTAGATGATCCGGTCGGGCTGGAACTCCTGCAGCCGGCTGACGATCGTGGCCACGTCCGTGGCGGCGTAATTAAAGGCGCCATCGCTTTTACGCACAATGCAGGGCGGCAGTTTTTCCTCCTCCAGGAAGGCCACCAGCGCGCCCTCGCTTGCCCGGGCCAGGCCGCGCTCCACCAGGGTGTCGATCAGGCCCGGCAGTTGTTCGTGATAAAAACTTTCCCCGCGCGTCAGGTCGAAGGCGACGTCCAGCCGGCGGTAGATGCGGTCGAATTCTCCCATGGAGAGGTCGACAAACTGTTGCCACAGCCGGTGGTTTTCCGGATCGCCGGCCTGCAGTTTTACCAGTTCGGCGCGGCATTGATCCATCCAGGCGTGGTCGGCGCGCGCCTGCTCGTAGCTGCGCACGTACAGCCGCTCCAATTCCTCCACCGGCGCTGATGCCAGCGCCGCCTGATCGGCGAAATGACGGTAGCCCATGATCAGGATGCCGAACTGCGTGCCCCAGTCGCCGAGATGGTTGTCGGCCAGCACGCGGTAACCCAGGAAGCGGTGCAGCCGGTCCAGCGCGTTGCCGATGACGGTGGAGCGGATATGGCCAATGTGCATGGGTTTGGCGATGTTGGGGCTGGAATAGTCCAGAAGTACCGTACGGCCGGCGCCGGGACACGGCACCCCGAGCCGTTCGAAGTCGTGCGCCATCAGGTCAATTTGTGTCGCCAACCATTGATCGTCGAGGGTGATATTGATGAAGCCGGGGCCGGCGCATTCGAGTTTGGCGACGGCCGGGCAGGCCGGGGCGCCGGCCATGGCGGCAGCGGCAATCTCCCGCGGCGCCTGGCGCAGCCTGCGCGCCAGGCCCATGGCGGCATTGCATTGATAATCGCCGAAATCCGGGTTGGCAGCGGGCGCCGTGGCGATGGCCGCCAGATCTTCCGGCGGGCAGCAGTCCTGGAAGGCCTGCCGCATCCATGCGCTTAAAAAATCATTCAATATTGCCATGGCAAAAGCACAACGCATCCGGGCGGTAGAACCGCCGGATGCGTTGCCTGTACAATCGTTTTCGGTTATCAGGCCGCCGGGGCATTACGCAGCATGTCACGGTAAATCAATACCATCATGCACCAGTACATCGGGGCCGTCACCAGTATGCCGATACCGCAAACCAGTCCGCCGATGCTGCTCGCAATGATCGTGACCAACACGGCCAGAACCAGCGGCAGGAAGGCGGATTTGAGGGCCTGAAAGGCCGCCTGCGCCGCCGGCCAGAAATCCATGCGCTTGTCCACGATCAGGCACAGGGCCAGCATGACCAGCACGTGGATCACCACCGCCACGACGATCATCAGCAGGCCGGCTATGAAGCTGTTGAACACCAGTAAAGACAGCACCATGGCAATGAGCATCACAGCCGCCGAGGCCAGCACCAGCAGGAAGGAATCCAGGAAAAACTCGAAGCCCTTGAAGACATCGCCGATTTCCGGACGCTGTTCGCTGTTGTCGATCAGGCGCAGCATGATCATGGCCATGCCCGCCGCCAACGGACCCATCAGGATGCCGAACGTCAGCTTGCCCAGCAGCAGGGCCAGCAGGCTGGTTACGAACAACAATACGAAGTTGGCTTTGTACAGGTTGAAGGCTTCCTGCAGCCACCCGCCGATTTTCAATTCCTGCTTGTCCATCTGTTCCCTCCCTTTTTGGTTTACTGAATTAGCTTTGTGTCCGATAAGCTGTCCGATGTCTGTGTTTATTGTGTTTGGCCCATCGGGTTATGTCAAGCGTCAATTTGCGGATTTTCGGGATCGCTATCGAGCCGGCCTGGATCAACCTGCATTATTGCAGCGCTTTGGAGTGCGGCGGCTCGACGCCGCTTTCCTTGTGTGGCGCTTTGGAG
>JAIVGW010000303.1 GCA_020201415.1 Lentisphaerota bacterium | reverse complement strand
GTCAGGGAGAGCGCCTGGTCGTGGGTGATGTCGCCGAAGACGGCCAGCACGGCATTGCCCGAGACCACCAGCAGCCGGTGCCATTGCGCCAGGTCGGCCTTTGTGATTTTTTCCACGGCCGCGGGGCGCCCGTCTGGAATAAAACGATAGGGGTGGTCCGGGAACAGCATCTGGCGCAGGTTTTCCTGGGCCAGAAACAGCGGGGATTCATATTGCTGGGCAATCTGTGCCAGTTGGATGGCGCGGCGCTTTTCAACTTCACCGGCGGCCAGTCCCGGGTTGATCAAGCTGTCCGACAGCAGTTCCATCATGGCGGCGGCATCATCCTTGAGACAATGAATGCGCAGCCCGAAACTGTTCTGTCCGGCAAAGGAGGTGAACGAGGCGCCCCGGTTATCGACGATCTCAGCCACCTGCGCGGCATTGCGGCGCTGGCTGCCGCGGGTGAGCAGGTCCGCCAGCATGCTGGTAATGCCGTTGTTGTCCTCCTGCTCGTAACGCAGGCCGCCGTTAAAGGTCATGACGATGTTTACCAGGGGCAGGCGGGAATCCTCCATGGTCAGAAGCGTAAGTCCGCCTGACAACTGGGTGCGGCGCGCCTCCGGCATCACCGGGGCCGGCCGGATTTCAGGCCGGGCCGCGGCCGCGGTTTCCGGCATCAGCAGCGCCACGGTGCGGCGTTCCGGCGCCAGGTAGCGCCGGGCTACTTCGGTCAAGGCGGCGGGGGTGACCTGATCCAGCCGGTCCAGGTACGTCTGCAGGAAAAGGGGGGAACCGGTGTAAAATTCGCCCGAGGCCAGCGAGCGCGCCCGGCCGTGCACTGTCTGCAGGTCGTTGAGTGTGCGGTTAAGCACCATACGGCTTGCTTTTTCGACTTCCACGGCGGAGAAAGCGCTGGTGGACCAGGAGGCGACTTCATCGTTAATAGCCTGGCGCAGCTCGGCTTCGCGTTCCGGATCGAATACAGCGGTGATGCCGAACAGGCCGGGTTCCGCCGGCGCGAAAGACCAGGCATCAATGTTGTGCGCCAGCTTGGCTTGTTCCACAATGCGGGTAATCGGCGCCCGAGCCCGCCGTTCAAAACCCTGGAACTGCCGGCGCACCAGCGCTTCGGTCTGGTCGGCGTCAATGCCGCCGGCAATTACCAAAATCATGTTGTCGGGTGAATAGTGCCGCTTGAAGAAACGCAGGATGTCATCCCGGTCGATTTTACGGAAGATATCCTCATGCCCGATCACCGGCACCCGGTAGGGATGAACGCGATACGCTGTTTCCAGCAGCATGCGCGAGATCTCGCTGTCGGGATTATCCCGGTACATGGCCATTTCGCGAATGATGACTTCCTTCTCCCGCTGCCACTCATCCTCGGGGAAGGATGCGTTTTGTATGGCATCGGCCAGCACATCGAACCCTACCGTCCAGTGTTCCGCCGGCAGATCCACATAAAACACCGTGCGGTCCAGTGAGGTATAGGCATTGATCATGCCGCCGACATCGCTGATGGTCTGGGTGATTTCCGCCGGGCCGCGGGTGGGCGTGCCCTTGAAGATCATGTGCTCAATCAGGTGGGACAGGCCTGCGCCCAGATATTCCTGTTCATGCGAGGAGCCCGTGCCCACCCAGAACTGCACTGTTGCCAACGGCACGGCCGGCTCTTCCTTGAGTATCACGACCATGCCGTTGTCCAGGGTAAAACGCCGTACCCCCTGTTCCAGGCTGGCTGAAATTTCCCGCGGCATGGCGTCAGCCGGGGAGGCGAGGATTAGTGAGGAAAACAGCATGCTGATACTCCCGAGATGGCGCGCTGCCGCAATTAAGTTCAAAGGGCGTGCGCAGGGTTTCATGTTGAGCGTTCCTTGCCGGAGAACGGGGCAGGTTTGAAAGGCTGGCGGAAGGCGATGTCGAAATCATAGCCACCCTCGAAATCATGAATGGAATCCTCGGGAGCGCATCCCAGGATACCCTTGCCGACCAGGTTGGAAATGATGTACCAGAAATCCTCGCAGCGGAAGATGCCCCAGGTATTAAAGACCGTCTTGGCCATGGGGCCATACTCCTGCAGGGCAAACCGGCGGATGCCTTCCAGAAGCTGTTCTCCGCTGACGTGGCGCGCCGGCTTGCGTTTGCCATTCTCCAGCTTCTTGTTGGTGAATTCCAACGCCTCGCGCAGAAACTGGTAGGCTTCCGGCGCGTAGCGCGGATCCGCTTGAATGATCTGTTTAAGGTCGTCGAAAACTGGTTCTTTTTTCATGAGCTGGTATTTTGGGTGAACACGATGGCTTCGTGAATTTTCCGGGCCAGGCCATGGGCTTCATCAGGGTTGTCGTATTTGCCGGCGCGCCAGTTCCAGGAATGGCCGTCGTCATGGAAGCGTGGAATGACATGGAAATGCACGTGGGGCACCACCTGTCCCGCCACTGCGCCGTTGGCCTGCATGATGTTAACTCCGTTGGCCTGCAATCCCGTCATCTGCCCCCGCGCCACCCGGCTGACCACGCCGATCAGATGCTGCAACAACCTTTCCGGCACGGCATACAACGGATCGTAATGTTCCCTGGGGATCACCAGGACGTGGCCTCGCACTACGGGCGCGATGTCCATGAAGGCCAAGGCCAGGTCATCTTCGTAGACTCTGGTACAGGGGAGTTCCTCTTTGACTATCCGGCAGAAAATACAATCATCCATGGCTTGGAACCCTTTGTGAAAATGGATATTTATCAGATCAAAGCCATTAAGCCCTTTTGAATATACCATTATCAATAAAAATGGCCTGCAATCAAGCGTTTTTATGCTGAGGTTTGAAGCACGGGTGTCGGACAGATTCTTTGATACGTGTAAGATTTTCTTCAAATATTGATTTTTTTGACAGATATATGAGGTTTTTGTAAAACCCCAGCGGCTCGGCGAGACGCCTCGCCCTACCTGCCCGGATTGCTGCCGCAACGGGTAGGGCGAACCGTCTCGGTGAGCCGAAGATGAACGCGCCCGTGGGGTTGTGCACGAGCTTCCATCATATCAAAATATTTGTCTTACGCCCTTAAGCACGTTTAAGGGATAGGTTAGTTGCCGCCACAGGCGGACAGCGGCGGCCGGCGGTTCAAGCCCCGGCATGAATCAGCAAGTCGCGCACCGTCCTGGCCAGGGCATCCGGCGCCTGGATGAGCAGCAGGTGCGAGGAACCGGCGATCCAGGCGATGGTGATATTCGGCCGTTCGGGGATTTGCAGAGCCTCCGGCCCCGGCCGGGGTTGAGCCCGATCGCCCCAGACGTGGATGATAGGCGCTTTGGCCCGCCGCAGCGCATCCATGCCGTTCCACCGTTTCCAGATGGTTCTGATGAGGCGTTGTTGTTCGGCTGAAAGATGGGCCAGTCGGCGATTACGCGCGGCCGATTGCTCTTCCTGCCGATCCGGTTCCAACGGGGTGCGGACAAGGCCGTGGAAGGCCGTTTCGACGACGGTGTGATGGGTCCAGCCCTCCATCGGAATGGCGCCGACCATGTCGGGTGGATTACGGCCGGCAATTTCTACCGTGATCATGCCGCCGAGGCTGATGCCGCCGAGCACGAAAGGCCCCTGCCGCAGCGCCGCGATCACCTGCAGGACGGCGTCAGCGAGCGCCGGTATGTCCAGCGGCCCGTCAACCAGGGGCCGACCGCCCTGCCAGAACAATTCGATGACGGTGATGGGCTGCTCCGGCGGAAGACGGGTTATCAGCGGCGTCCAGCTCTCCAGATCGCCCCAGGTCCCGGGGATCAGGATAAGGGCCGGTCCCTTGCCGGGCCGGCTGCGGCTGGTCAGTTCCCGACCGTCGGGCAGCGGGTGATGGATGCTGGTGAACCCGAATACATCTTCCAGTGCATGGTGCGGGCTATTTTTGCGGTTCATTTTCATTACACATGTCAATCGAGTGTAAATGTCAGGGTATGCAACCGAATGTTTGCATCCGGGTCGTCACACGTCATGGTCTGCTTGATCCAACCGTAACGTTCGGTCGGAGCTTGAAGCATGGCATCCGGCAGCGGTGTTGGCGTATCGTTGACGGCCGCGTGCCAAGTATCCGGCAGGACATGCGGACTATTGCTGATGCCCGTAAAAATATCGAGCGAAGCTCCGCCTTTTAACGTTGCCTGCCACGCGACCCGGAAACTGTCTGTCGCCTGGGCTGTGTCGGGGAAATGGATTGGCCCCATTATCCGGTAACCCGCTACCGGCAACCAGCGGGTGCCTATCCGGCGGCCATGATTACCACCGTCGGTCAGGTCAAACACCGTCTCATCCGCGCCGGCATCTGGGCCGGCAATCCAGTGGCCGATGAGTCCGGATCCGCTGCCGGCAAATTGCCGGTGACGATCTTTACGGATGTCTGTTGCGTTACGGGCATGATCCCATAGTCGCACATCGCGGATACGGCCCTGAAAATTGTTATAGGCAGCACCCCGTTGATTCGGGCAGCCGCCTATTAAAAGCGCTTCCGACCAGGTATAGTCGATTGCGCCGGTACGCTCTACCTGCCTTGCAAGCTCGCCGTCGATGAAAAGCTTCACTAACTCACCGTCGAAACTGACGGCAAGATGATGCCAGCGGTTTAGATCCAGTGAGGGTCCCAGCCGTGTACGTGCCAGAGTCTTGTCATCATCTATACGGACCATGGCCTGCGGGCTGAGCCCATTGATCCAGAGGCTCCAGGCAATGTTGGTCCAACCGTCGCGTGGCGGCTGCTCCGCCGGCTCGCTTCCGATGCGCACGATGGGGGTCCAGCGGCGGTCGGGATCCTGAATCTTAACCCAGGCTTCGACCGTAAACGTCGAAGGTTTGAGCGCATCGTCAACCGGACAATCCACCCGTGCGGTATCTTCTTCAAAACATAGCGTCGTCCCGGGAGCCAGCGTTAAATCGTCGTCATCGACGGCGAGATTGACCCGCATTCCACGCATCCAGTCGGCCGCGGTCTTTTCCGCGTACAGGGGCGGGGCGCCATGGAATTCGGCTGGTACGACTTCGGGGAAGTCGTCCACGGCCCGGAAAGCGCTTGTGGCTTCGGCCAGGTTATCCGTCATGCGCCATACCGTCTTGATGTCGGCTGCGGAATCCGCAAGCCGATTGAGCAGACCGTCCCTTCGCGCAACAATCCGCTTTATGAACAATACGCCGAATCCCGTAGTGGGGGTGTCGATCGCCGCCTCAGCTTGCGCTAGTTGGGTT
>JAIVGW010000072.1:1099-7186 GCA_020201415.1 Lentisphaerota bacterium | reverse complement strand
GATTGGTGGTGATCCAGTTGTTGTCCTGGCCGGATATGCGTTCAATCCGCATGGCCAGCCGATAGGACTGAACTTTGTCGTCAAATGCCAGACGGAAGCGCAAATGCTGCGTCACCCCCAGATCGTAAGGAGCGAGGGCCAGATGGTAATTAAGCAGATAAAAATCACGTCCCTGCTCATCCTTGCCCCTGCTGTGGCTTTCCGGTGTGGCAATCAGATCGCCGATGGAAGCCGCTGTGAACCGGGAGAAATACTCATGCAGGTAACTTATGATTCCCGGAGCAATCTGCGGGGTATAGATGAAAGGGAACACCACATTCATGCTGTTCCCCTCGCGCGGCGGCAACGACCATTTCCGCTTGCCGGAAGGAACAGCTGCCCTGGTGGCCACCGTGGCCGGATACAGCGTGGAAAGCAAGACAATCGCGATGGTGAAGAGAATCACGTAAGCCACGCTAAGCGAGGAATAATTGAAATTGATCCCCTGGACCAGACCAAAATGCGAGACAACAATGCTCAGCACCTGGCCAATCAGATATCCGCCAACCGAACCGATCACACCGTACACAAACGACTCGGCCAGGAAGAACATACCGATGTGGTGCGGATTCAAACCGACAGCGTTGTAAACGGCAATCTCCTTCTTCCGTTCATAAACCGAACCCAGCATTGTATTAAGAATGATGGTGCTGGCAATGATCAGCGGAATTATTAACGCCGCCAGGCCCCCAATTGAAGTGCTGTAACT
The DNA here is from genome assembly GCA_020201415.1 of Lentisphaerota bacterium. Classification (GTDB taxonomy): domain Bacteria; phylum Verrucomicrobiota; class Kiritimatiellia; order JAAZAB01; family JAAZAB01; genus JAIVGW01. The sequence goes on along the minus strand of JAIVGW010000072.1, from coordinate 6,438 downwards.
TGAACCTATGTAATATGTCCCGGTCGGGAAAGTCTGCTGCGAGTCGGCGCCAACCTTGAAAGGTTGCTCGCTGGCTATGTAGAATCGGGCATCAGTAGCAGTCAGCATCAAATCGGTCATCTTCCAGAGATCCTGATCGGGATTCAGACGCAATGAAATGCTGTAGGGCTCAGCGCCCATGCGCTCGGCGACACCATTGGGAACCAGCAACAACGACGATGTCTCCACAAAAAACAAGGCGCCCATGTCATGAATATCCTCAGTGGGAGAAGACTTGGTCGCCACCACCGGATTAAAGGTCTGGTCGCCGGAATCAGTTTCCAGACGGTTGATCGGCTGCAACGGCAGGTCGTTGATATCCCTGATAGTGCGGAAAAGCACATCATCCAGAATGCCCACCACTTTCAGCTCACGCCCCATGATGCGCACCCGCGCCTGATCCAGGTCATCCTCATTGATTCCCAACACATTGGCCGTGCTGGCGAAGAGCATGACTTCACCGGCATCTTCGGACGAGAAATTACGCCCATGCATCAGGGGCAACGCCTCGATAAAGCCGTCCTCTTCCAAAGATATCCCGAGAATACCTTCAATCTGTGCGTCAGAGCCGTCCTTAAGGCGTTCCAGGCGCGCCGGCATGGGCTGCTTCTGGGCCCACCCCGTGGCAAAACTGGAAGTCCACCAGCGTCTCACCACAAATTGTCCGTTACCGGCAAAAAGATTTTTTACGACATTCAGGGTACCCTGATCCATAGTGGCCCGGCCCGGCCAGTGATACATCATGCCGGTATAAGGCGCCTGACGGCTGCGTGAAAGCATGGTCGGATTGACCTTTTTGGAAATGCTGGTGAAGGAAAGCATGGTAAAGGCAATCAGCACGATGGTGGCGGTGGTCAGAATCGTCCGCACCCGCCGCCGCTTCATATTGTTCACCCCGATCAACATGGCCTTCTGCGTCACGGTGGAGTATCCCACTTCATCATCCATGGCGTTGCCCTGGAAACTGCGGAAAAGCAACTGCATCTCGCCTTCGAAACGGCCCCGCAGAATACTGATGACAAACAAACCCAAGGCGCCCATCACAAAGGCAATAAAGATGGCTTCGGCCGCCTGCGCTACGCGGAAGGCCGGGTGAATCAGGCGGAAGATCAGGAATGTGCCCAAAAACAACAGGGCGAACATACCCATTTCTTTTTCAATCTTGACGAAATTGAATAACAGCTTCTGGATAAAGAAGCAGAACGGCAGCAGCAAAGCCATATAGACGACGACCGCCTTGAGCATGTCATCGGTGGTCTGCTTGGATTGCTGATAAGACTTCACCTGCGCGCCCAGCGATTCGTAAAGACCGCGCAGGTAACCCAGGTGGTCGTTTTGCGCACGTGCTTCTTCGGAACGGGCGCGGGCCTCGTCGCCGCGATCCAGAAATTCACGCACCAGATCATCCGCCACATCGCGCAACTGTTTCAGGCGGGCATGGTTGAGGGTTGAAAGATCGCGCGCCACTACACGGAAGAAGTCACGGCCGAATTCGTCCGGGTGCAGGTAGCCCTTGCCTTCCGGATTTTCCGGCGTGGCGTTTAGCGCCACGCGTTTTTCCAGGGTGACCAGCTTGATCCGCTCCAGGCCATCAAAATAAAAGGCCGCCGGCGCACCGGGGGAAGCATTTACCAGCTTGGACGACAGGGGCGACATCACGCCGGTAAGTCCGAATTTGCGCGGCGAGGAATTGCCGCGGGCCGTCAGGGGCATGATTGAGTAAACATTGATCGGCAGACTGGCCACGCGCGAGGGATCGGACATGGTGTAGAGGGGGAATTCCTCGCACTTGAACAGCGCCATGGTCAGATCGTCGGCGACACGGTTGGAATCGACCTTGTTCTGGATTTCACCGGCGTCAATGGTATGCAGAATTTTGACGAAGTCATCGTCATATTGAAAAGCCGCCGTGGCCATGGAACCGGCACTAGATCTGGTCAAGCCATAAAAAACCGTACTGGCCCGCATATCGGTCAAGGCAATATCCGCATTAATGACATCACCATGCTTGATGGCATCGCGCCGGAAAGGCAGGTAAGTCGACCATGTGCCGTAGTTCGGCCGCAGAATTACCGCGGTCCCGGGCACTGGAATGTCTGGAAATACGCTGGCGGACAATTCATCAAACTTGAATGTTTTAACCTGCATGGAGTTCATGGAGGTACCCTTGGGGCGCGCCAACTGCGAGCTGGTCGTGATGTAGCGATCATCCAGCACGGCCCGCCAGAACTGCGGCAGGAAAGCCATCCCTTCGGCAAATTTGCTGCTGTCAAGGTTTTCCACGGTATCCGATGGCAGAAAAGCCCGGCCATAATCCGTAAAGGTATTACGCAGGCTGAAGGCCGGAGTGTTCGCGCAGGCATGGAAAACCAGCGCCGGTGACAAAACGCCGCCGCGCCGTTCGGCTTCCAGATTGAAGTAATATTCCTCAGTCAAACCGCCCCGCAGACTCAAGGAGTCAATCAGCAATCCGGACTTACCGCCGCCGGAGGCTTCGTTAAGTTCCCGTGCAATACGGCTGGTGTTGACACCCCACATGGTCGACCAGCGGCTGCGACCCGTGTCGCTGCCGACCGAGAACCCCAGAGAATCGGAAGTCCAGTCAGCATCCAGACTGACCACGAATGATACACGCTTACCGCGCAGTATATTGCGCACCGCGGTGTTACGCAGATCCATTTCCAGCTCAAGTTCATTCAGTGTGGCCCGGGTGGTATTGTCTTGAATAATCTCATCAATAAAACCACGAATGATGTCCATTTCCGCGGGCGTCATTTCGCTCAACACCGTGCGACGTCCCACCTTGTTGAACAGTACGAGAATGTTTATATACATTTCCTGACGGCGGTCCAGGTCGTCCAGCAGCCGCTGTTGCTCCGTCTCCGGGACGTCACTAAGGCGCAACAACAGCTTTTCGGACTTGATGCGGTTGACTTCGCGCTTGGCCAGACGCACCAACGGTTCCTTGACAGAAATATTGCGCCCGGTGGTGTCGTCCACCAGATACCGCCAGCGGATAAAAGTGGCCTCATCTTCCGGACGTACCTTCTCCAGGTTCAGCGGCGCATAGTGGCTGAGGATCGCCTGATTATAACGCAAATCGTTGTTAATCGTGTCGCGCAAGGACTCCAGGTCCGTGCGGGGCGCCATCATGTTCCAGGCCAGCACGCGCTCACCTTTGAAACACTGGGTATGCCCATTAACCGCGGCCAGCAGAATGGAGCGCCCGGGCGGGTTGTCCTTGAACTCTTCGAGGGACAGGACAGGGTCGCTGCCGGGAATAAAGACCCACAAATTGCGCAGCTCACTGTTGGCCCAGCGGGAAGGTTCTGCGTTTATGCGCACTACCGACTCGCCTTCGGCAGCCTCGCGCAATACACTTACGTCCTCGCCCTGTACCAGGAAGCGCGGCACGGCCACTTCGGTGGAATAGACTTTGCTCAATGCGTCATGACGGTCATAAACTTCGGGCTCCAGAAACACAAAACCCTTGACCCCGAAACGCAGCCAATTGATCCATTCGTTGCCTGAATCGAATTCAAGAACGCCGAGGGCACCTTCCAGGTCAACACCGGACAGGCGCTCCAGATCATCAAACCCGCCCCTACCCAGATAGACCAGGCGGGAAACAAAATCGCGTTCGGTAAAATTACCGGGACGCAAAAGGGACGGATGCATGGCCAGCAAGTCGATCGGCTCCCGACCTTCCAACGTCAGGGTAGTGGTTCCGGGCACAAAGGCCGGGGCCGGAAATCGCATTTCGCCGTGATGCATGCCGGAAGCGGCGAAACGGTCGGAAACATACTGTTCCATGGCCAGATTGCCGGAAGAACCGGGATAGCGCACCTCGGCATCAGCCAGCATGGCCGACAATTCATCACGCAACTGGGCTTCCACTTCCGGAGAAGACCAGCGTGGCCCGGCAGCGGCGCCAAAAGCCGCCAGCACACACACCGCGCACAACCGAATATACTTGCCAGATAAAGCTCTCATTTAATTGCTATTGAAATTATACCGCGTTTTACCAGCGATTTCAGGATCTCCACCGTACTCAAAGTCGCCTCGCGACGATTTACGCGATAGCGACCGGCAAAGTCCTCGATAATCCGCAGCGTACTGCGTTGATTATCAATCCTTTTAAACACAAAACTACCCAGCTCATCCAGCCGCACCGTCCGCTCGATAAACGGCGGTTGAAAACGCGCCAGAAAGCCATTGCCGCGCTGCTGCCGCACGGTGATCACCACGCGTCCGGTGTCCTGCTCATCTTCAAACCGCACGCCCTGGTTCATTACCGGCACAGCCTCCAGCGACTGGCGCCGGTCAACCACCGGTGGCGGCGCATGTCTGGAGTCAAAACCAAAAATAAACCTTCCCTTTCACCTTACAACTGCAGACACCGGGCCGACCCGGAACTGCAAGCATTCGACTCATACATCGGATCCGTCGATATTGCCGATGCGAATATCCAGGTTTTTACGTTCTTCAAGGCGTTCAACCTGGCCGTCACGTATCCATAAAATCCTATCGGACACATCCAACATTTTCATGTCATGCGTGGCCGATATAACCGTGATATTTTCGGTTTCCTTCAAATGTACCAGCAAGTCGATCATCTCCTTGCCGGTATGCACGTCAAGATTGGCGGTCGGCTCATCCGCCAGGATAATGACCGGATCGTTGGCAATGGCCCGCGCCACCGCCACGCGTTGCTGCTGGCCGCCCGACAATTCGTAGGGACGGTGGAAAATCCGGCTGCCCAATCCGACTTTCTTGAGAATTTCCACGCCCTTGTCACGCGCATCATCAGCCGTCATGCCGGCAAAAATCATCGGCAGGGTAATGTTTTCGAGGGCGGTTAAAACCGGCAGGATATTGTATGACTGGAAAATATAACCGATTTTATGGCAACGCATCCAGGCGAGTTCGAATGAATCAAGCTGGGCTACGTCAATTTCATCAATGAAGACCATGCCTTCCGTAGGGGCATCGATCCCACCGATCATGTTGAAAAGAGTAGACTTGCCGGAACCCGAGGGGCCCATGATTGAGAGGTACTCACCGCGATACACATCCAGCGAAACGCCGTCGAGCGCCTTGGTCACACTCTCACCCGAACCATAATAACGCTTGACGTCCATGGCTCGAATAACCACATCTCTGGCCGGCGCATCAACGCCGTGTGTGGATGTCGCCGTTGCAGTTGCTGGTGGCATCAACCCCCCTGTTTATTTACCGCCCTGAAACAAGGCGTCCCGAACATGTGGCTGGTGAATCTAGCTACAAACATAAAACAAAGC
>JAIVGW010000072.1:0-1052 GCA_020201415.1 Lentisphaerota bacterium | reverse complement strand
CGGGACAACGCCCCGGCAACGCGCATCATCTTCTCGAAGGCGCAACGAACTGCCATCACCGGCAAACAGCGCGGCGCGGCAGCCGGCGCCGACCACCAGCGTCTCCTGCGGCAGGATGCCGTAAACATCGAACAGCACGGCGCGCATGCAGTCATCCGCCCGCGCCCGCACATCAGTTTTCAGCGGAGTTAACGGGCGGGACAACGCCCACAGCCTTTTAATCAGGAACAAGCGCTCATGCGGTTCCAGTCTGTCTTTTGCCCTGTCATCATCTTGCATACTCAACCTCGTCAAATCCCGCAATGGCCCGGAGAACGCCAGCGATTGTGCTCAGGTCCGCAGCAGGCAGAAGCGTTCCGGCGCCAGAAAGCGATCCAGCAAGGCATCCGGCATGTTGACGGCAAAGTCCATGAAAATCCTGCGAAGAACACAATGCTGCGGAACGAAAATGGTTGAAATCAGAATGCTATCATTATATGTTACATTGTAATTTACCAGCGATAGTCCGTCCAGCATAATCGTAAGGGGTTCATCGGCTATTGCAATATTTGGAGAGTCTTCCATGGTCGCCACATTCACTGATTTTTTCATACAAACCAGAATTGCCGGCAATGAGCTCTGGCGCATTTTGTTGTTTTTCATTTTTCTGTTGACGCTGATGATCGTCGGGAAACTGGCGCGGGCGCTCTTGCTGGCCGACGCCGGCCGCAAGGAACACAAACAACCCGAATCCATTATTCCCGCGGTGCTGCGCTCCTGCGCCCAGGCCACCGGCCTGATCGCGCTGGCGCTGGGCCTTGAAGCCGGCGTCGGCTTCCTCCAACTGGACGAAACCCTGGCCCGCATGATTCATCCCGCCACCAGTGTACTGACGGTGCTTTCGATCGGATTTCTGGCATATTGCATGGTTGATGTGGTTGACGCCTGGCTGATGCTGTTGTCCGCCCGGCGGGCCAGCAAGCTCAATGACATGCTCGTGCCGCTGGTGCGCAAGAGCCTGCGCATCACCATCATCCTGCTGACCCTGCTGCAGATCGCCACCATCCTGAGCG
>JAIVGW010000302.1 GCA_020201415.1 Lentisphaerota bacterium | reverse complement strand
GCTCAGGATCAGAATGGGGCGCGGGCCGGTATGATCGGCAATGACCGTCAGGGCATAAGCCGCCACTATGCTGCCGGCCAGTTCCAGGAGGGTGAAGAAGAGCGCGGTGTTGTCCGGCACATTGTACCCGCGTTTGACGGCCAGCATGGCAATGGGCACAATCAGGGCGGTGGCCACGGCCGTGCCGCACCAGCCGGCTGCCAGACGGCGCAAAGTGACCGACTGCAGCATGTGCCGGATAATCTTGAGAAGTCCCACGCGCGCCGCGTCACGACTGTCGTCAAGTTCCGGCAGCCGCCGCAGCAGGCTCGCCGAATACATACCCAGCAGACTGCCGCATAACAGGATAATCTGAAAGGTCGCCGGGGTGTCGCGCCAATGCAGCAGACCGACCAGGCACCCCGTGCCCACGAAATACGTGCTGTAACTGCGCAGGGTGACTTTGGCCTGGAACGAGCCCTGATCATCCCGCGTGGTGATGCCGCCGATGATCGGCAGGTTGTTGACCATGCCGATGGAGCGCATGCTGAAAAGCCCGAAAATACATATGGTGATCAGCCAGGGCGCAACCGGAGCCATGGCCGTGCCGCGCAACCAGGGCGCCGGCAGCATGGCCAGCACGAAGAAATAGCGATAGAACCATGCGAGACTCCAGGCCCGCGCCAGGCCCAGCGCTGCCGAAATGCGCTTGCCCGCCAGCATCATCGGCATGGTCAACATGCTGAATGTGGTTATGACCGCCACATGCGCCGCGCTCAGGTCATTTTGCAGTGCCCACAGCAGCAGGATGTTTTCCATCACGCAGGTGACGACGATGCCATTGATCAGGAAAAACCGCATCAGCAGACGCTGCGCCTCCGTCCGCTGGTCTTCGGTCAAGGTCGCTGTCGAGGTCGCTGGGGCGCTCATGTTTGCTCCGGATTTCCGGCGTGCATTCGAAAATGCCGGCACTATAGCAAACCACGGCATCAAACCCAAACCAAAACCGCGAACAAGCTAATCGCTTGACTCTCAACGGTGGTTTTGACAACCTGCACGCCATGCGCCGATCCAAGGCCGTGGCGCCGATTTTGCTTCCGTTGGTTTAATGCCGGGAGGTGCCGTGACAGTTGCCGCCAAGTGGGATCAACCGGACTGGGTAGCGGGCCGATGGAATAGGCGCGCTGCCGGCGCCTGTGCCGTCCGGGTGGCTTTCGCCGCCGATTGGGCGCCGATCCGCAGGTTCGCGCCCATCATGGCCGCAACTCCGGAGGCAGTCTATGGGGATTTGCTGCCGCTGCTGCTGCGGAACGACCTGCGCATTTTTAATCTTGAATGCCCTCTGACAAATTGCGCGCGTCCGGTGGTCAAGAGCGGCTCGGTTCTCAAAGGGCTGCCGATCCATATCCAGGCACTGCAGGCGGCCTCCTGCGATGTCGTGACCATGGCTAATAATCACGTGCTGGATTACGGTTCAGCCGGGCTCAGGGAAACCCTGCAATTGCTGGATGACAATGCCATCCGGCATGTCGGCGCCGGAATGAATCCACGGCAGGCCAACCGTCCCTTGCTGGGCAAGGTCAAGGGGGTGCGTCTGGCCGTCTTGAATTTCAGCGAGGGTGAAGATTTGACCGCCGCCCGGGCCGGGCCGGGCGTGGCCGGGTGGCAGCCTGCCCGCATCCTGGCCCGTATCCGGCAACTGCGGGCCGAAGTGGACTTTCTGGCCGTGGTCTGCCATGCCGGCCTGGAATATGTGCCCTGTCCGCCGCCTTACCTTGTGGAAACCATGCAGCGCCTGGCCGCCGCCGGAGCCGACCTGGTGATAGGCCACCACCCCCATGTGCCCCAGGGGATCCAGATCCACAACGGAGTGCCTCTGTGTTACAGTCTGGGTAACTTTGTGTTTTATCAGGAAACCGGGCTGCTCTACCGCCGCCTGGGCTACCTGTTGCTGGCGGAGATCTCGAAGCATGGTCTTGACGGTTTTTCCATCGTGCCCTATGCCATCACGGAGGACGGACTGGCCCTGCTGCCACCGGCGCGCCGGGCTGATTTTTTTGACGCCCTGCGTCGCGTTTCAGAACCATTGGCCTCCGCTGAAGGCCGGATGTCTGCCTGGCACGGTTTTTTACGCCATTGCGGACGGGCCGGTTTGACGCGGGAAATTGAACTGATCATGCATACAATGGCTCGCGATCCGTCCAAGGGCGCGGCCATGCTGCGCAACCGTATGACTACTTTGCAGCACAACCGGCACTGGCAGGATCTGCTGACCCGTATTATGGACGGTACGCTCGATGACGCTCCCTGCTGGGCCGTGGAATTAATCGAAGAATGGATGACCCGATCCCGGTGAAGCGCTTACTCGATATCCCGCATCTGGCCGATAGAAAGCAGCTTTCCCTGGTCATTATGGACTCGGGGATGGGCGGACTGTCGATCTGCGCCGACCTGGTCGAGAGGTTGCGCCGCTCCGGCCTGCCGACCGCCGTGCAGTTGACCTATTTCAATGCCTGGCCGGAATCGGGCCGCGGGTACAATGCTCTTGAACCGGTCCAACAGTCGCGTGTTTTCGACCGGGCGCTGCGGGGCGCTCTGGCGTTTGCGCCGGATGCCATTATCCTGGCCTGCAATACCCTGTCGATTTTGTATAAGCGCACGGACTTTGCCACGGCTTGTCGGTTGCCGGTCATCGGGATACTGGATTACGGTGTTGACCTGATCCGGGATTACCTGATGACTGAGCCGGCCGGGCGGGTGATCATTCTGGGGACCAGGACCACCATCGCCGCCGATGCTCATCGCCGGGCCCTGCTGGAACAGGGAGTTGCCGGGAGCCGTCTGGCGGTCCAGGCCTGCGACGGTCTGGCCTCGCTCATTGAAAACGACCCGCACGGTCGCGCGGTGCGTGAGTCTATTAATGTTTGGCTGGGACAGGCATTCAGACATCTGCCTGCTGGCGGTAGTCCCGTCAGCCTGGCCCTGTGCTGCACCCATTACGGTTACAGTGCAGCTTTGTTCCAGGCCGGTCTGGCCCGCTTGGCCGAAGGCGGCCGGCTGCTCAATCCCAATCAGGCCATGGCGCAGGGGTTGCTGGCGGGTTTGCCGGAGGGTGTCTCATCCATCGACACATTACGGGTGGTCTCGCGAATCGCCTGGCAGCCCCGGCAAATTGCCGCCATAGGATCGTTGCTCGGTGCGGTTTCGCCCTTGACTGCGCGGGCGCTGGAGCAGTATCGGCATGATCCGGATTTGTTTGAATTGTAAAACGCCGGGATTCCTGTGTCCTTGTGGACGGCGCTGGGATCGCGCAAAGGGGTGTTATGAAAAAAATCCTGTTGGTGACCGGACCGGGCGGTGATGCGCAGGGCTGGGGCGGCATCAAGGTTACGCAGAGCATCAGCGAGGCCGTTTTTGCTTCCGGTTACCAGGCTGAAATTGTCTGGGTGGAATCTTTATGTGACTTTCTGCGCGCTCTGCAAAGCCACAAGTATGATATTGTCTGGAGCGCCCTGTATCAGGCCGGCGCCGCCGCCGATATTGTCGGTTTGCAGGGTGGCGATGAAACCTGGCTGGCCGACCACCTGGATGCCGCCGGGATACCCTATATCGGACCCGATGCCGCCACCATGCGGCGGTTGATTCAAAAGGCCGTAACACACCAGTTGTTGCAGGCTGCCGGGCTGGCGGTCCCGTTTCAATGTCTGATCGAGTCAGGGCGCCGTATTCCGGAAGTGCGGTTTCCGGCTTTTGTAAAGCCGGCCAACGAATCGCGTTCCGTGGGCATCAGCGATGACAGTGTCGTGCATTCACCGGCGGAACTGGAACGCCAGGTGCTCTATGTCCAGCAGGCCTTCCGCCAGCCGGCGCTGGTCGAGGATTACCTTTCTGGCCGGGAATACACCGTGCTGATGCTGGGCAGCGGCGACTCGGCGGAATTTCTACCCGGTCAAGTGGTGGTGGACGATGCGCATTACGGACGCTACGCTATTTTACGCAGCGATCTGCGCGGGGTGGGCCTGACCCGGGTCTGGATCACGTGCGGATCGATATGCGCGCGGATGCCACCGGCCGGCTGAGGATTATTGAAGTCAACGGCATCCCCGGTCTGAAGCCGGTAACCAGTTGGAGTCCCCAGTTGTTCAGCATGTATTATGGTTCCGGCGCGGGGGCGGCGGAAGACTATCGTCGGTTGATCGATATGATCGTCAATTCCGGGCTGCGACGCTACGGCTTAAACTGAGGCTCTTCAGCAGAATCTGTGGGTAATTAATGAAAGTAGATGACGAATCAGAGATCTTTTTTGGAGACAAATCGCTGGAATGGTGCGAAATATGACGATAGATTTCAATGGGCTCTTAAACGCACACCTACCCGCCACCCTTGCTCGGACCTCTGAACCTGGAAAGAGCAGTTGAATATCCAATATCCAACACGGAATTTCCAACCGAACAAGTATTTCTGGGGATGATGACGATGTAACTGTACGGATATCGTCTCGATCCTCGTCGGGCTTATCTTCGTCCCGATCTTCGTCCCGATCCTCGTCGATCAGGAGATAGAGCTTGAAGTCAACACACAAGAAACCTGCGAGGCTCAGAATTCAGGAGTGGCGGTTTGCTCAGACCCCTAGATCCGGCTCTGATGGCCAGTTTGTGGCGTCATAAGCGGTCAACGCCACCCACAGATTCTGCGGAAGACCTTAAACTGAAGGCCGGATGAAAAACAGCAATATCTTACGGTATCCGTCAAGCTGGCGATATATTACCCGGGCTATGTGTCCGCCGGCATCCGAAATGGCTTGAATTATTCGGAAAGCGCGTCACAATGCCGAGTCTGAAGTTTATTACACTTTGCAAGAGCCGTCTTCATGCAGATCATTACACAGACAAAATATCGTACGCCCTTATGCCCCTACCTGATGATCGGCAACCGCGGGGTGCTGCTGCATCTCGATGCCTACTGTGTGCCTCAGTCGCTTAATTGGCCCCGGCCCGGTTCGCCGGACCGCCTGGGCTGGCGTGATCCGTTCGATGAATGGCCCTATTGGGAAGAAATGGATCAGGAATCCATTCGCGCCCGTATGCCCTATTTTGAATACCAGGACGGAAATCGCGCATACCTGCACGATGCGCTGGAAGTGGCAGTGGATTATGTGGAAGACACTAATGTGTTGCAAGGTCGCTACCGGTTGCCCGGCGGCGCTGTTGTCTCAATCACTACTTTCGTTCCCCCGGACCTGGATGTCTGGGTGCGGGATTATCAGGTTGAGGGCCACGGCTGCCTGGTTCTGCAAAGTGAGTTCTTCGAAAAGGCCGTGCGCGGTCATGCCCTGGCTCATCTCGGCAATGTGAATTTTCGCGGAGCCTTCGATGCGCCGCCGCAGGGCGCCTACGTGATTATGAGCACCACCCCTTTGCAACAGGTCATGGGCCGGGTGCCGGTTGCCGTGGACGGCGCGACACATTTTACGCTGTTCATGGCAATGGCCGCTGACATCCGGGGTGCGGTGAAAGTTGGCGAGCAGGCCCTGGTCGCCGGTTGCGCGCAACTGCAGGATGCGGCGGTACAGGCTGATCGCGCCTGGCTGGCCCGCGCGCGCGAACCGGTGGCGCGGCATCCCTTCGTGCGCAAGCACTACAAGCGCTGGCTGCTCTCAAATATGCTGCTGATTTGCCGCGATGGCGCCATGGTGTGCGGGCCGCGTCCGTTCTGGAGTTTTGTCTGGCCGCGCGACGGCAGCCTGGATTCCATTGCCTTCGCCGCGGCGGGGTTTATGGACGAAGCGCGCCTGACCATTAAATGGCAGATCGATCGGACGCCGGCTTCCGGTGTGCATGCGGCCCGCTACCGCAGTGACGGCCACCCCATGCTGCTGGATAACCGTGCGCGCCAGGGTGATAACCCCGGGTTTCTCTGCTGGGCGGCCGGCGAGATCAGCCGACGGGAGTGGGATCAGTCCTGGACGGAATCCATTCGCGATAATCTTTATATAATGGCCGACCACCTGGTGCGGGATCGCGATGCGGACACCCTGCTGCCCTTGCCCGAGTCCGATCACCGCGAGTCGCAGGTTGCCGAATCAATCGGCGTGGTGGTGACGGCATTCGGCGGACTGACGGGCGCCGCCCATATCGCCGAGCGGCTGGGTGACGCGCAGCGCGCGCGGCGCTATCGCGCGCGCGCGGAGGAAATCCGCCGGGCCGCTGAGCAACATCTTTGGAACGCGCGGGAAGAATATTTCATTACTTCAATTAAGCCGGTTCAGACGCGGTCCGATGTCGCCACGGCCTGGGGTGTTTATCCTTTCGCGCTATGGACCGCCGATGATCCTAAAAGCAAACCGGCCATGGATCGTTTGATTCGCGACCGCTGGAATGGCGCGGCCGGCGGCGTGCTGGCCGCGCCGGGAACGCCTTACGAGTCGTACTGGATGTTTTACACCAGCATCCTGCTGCTGGGCGTGGCGGGTGTCGGCGACCGGGCCATGGAGCGGGAAATCCTGGATTCACTGGAACGTAACGTTTCCCCGCAGGGCATGGTGCCGGAGCAGGTGGGGCGCACCACGGGTAATCTCTGGGGCTGCGCGCCGCTGCCGACGGCGCATGCGGGGCTGCTGCTTTACGCCTATCATGATTTTAGAACAGTAAATTCGTAACATGCCGATTGGCGCAATAATGAGGTCAATATGCAGAAGTTAATCGTGGTGATGATTTGCAGTATTT
>JAIVGW010000301.1 GCA_020201415.1 Lentisphaerota bacterium | reverse complement strand
GGCTATGGATCTGCTGGAACGTTTAGGGTTGCAGCATCGTCTGCGGCATACGCCGTCGGAATTGAGCACCGGCGAACGTCAACGGGTGGCCATGGCGCGTGCGCTGCTGCCGGCGCCCCGGCTGTTGCTGGCCGATGAACCCACCGGCAATCTCGACGAGGGAAATGCCGCCATTGTGCTGCGCGGGTTGCAGGAATTTGCCGCCGCCGGCGGCGCTGTGCTGGTCGCCACGCATGACAGCCGCATTGTCGGCGATGAACATCATCATCTGTTGAATGGCCGATTGACATGACGGCAAGGCATGCCATGCTGGCCCTGGCGCCGCTGGTGGCGCTGGCGGCAATCGCCGGGCTGGTCTTGCGCCTTTTGTCTTATGACCGTCCGCTTTCCGGGGATGCGCCGGAAGGTTTGATTATTTACTGTGATGACGCCGTGGCGGCGCCTTTGGACGGGATGGGTCAGGAACATCTCGGCGGCGGACTCCTGGACTTTTTCCGGCGCCGCAGCGGTCTGCAGGTGAAAATCATTTCCGGTGAGTCCACGGATTTATTGGCGCGTCTGAGTTCCGGCGCGTCTGCCGATTTGTTCATTGCCGAAGACGGATCTTTTATCCGGGAGGCCGGCGCGGCCGGACTGGTGCGGGCGTCGCTTCCGCTGGTCCGTTTGATGCCGGTGATCATGTCGCGCCCCGGCTTGCCGCGGACGCCGGAAGGCGTGGCGGATCTGGCGCACGCCGACCTGCGGTTGGGGCTGGCCGCCGCCAATTCCGGGCTGGGCCGTCTGACCCGTGATCTTTTCCGCGCTCATGGCGTGGATCCCGGCGCGCTGCGCAACATCCTTGTTACAACGGGCACGGCGCAGGAACTGGCCCGGGCGGTGGAGTTCGGCGAATTGGATGCCGCGGTAGTCTGGGCGCCCGTGGCGCTGTTTGAACGCCGGATGGCCGAGATTACGTCAATTGCACCGGAAGACGCTTTCAGTTCAACCGTATCGCTGGCTGTGCTGAACAGCTCGGCCAATCCGGCCGCGGCGCGGCAACTGGCGGATTTTCTGGCAGGTCCGGTCGGGCAGGCGCATTTTTTGCGGATGGGTTATGCTGCCGCGCTTGAGACCGAGTGAGTGTCTTAGGGCAGGAGTTTGAATGCAAGAAAACACAGGGGAAACAAGTATAATGAATCAAGCTGATGACGTTAAGGATTTGGTGCGCCGTCTGGACCTGCGGCCGCATCCGGAAGGCGGTTATTACCGGGAAACTTATCGCGCCGCGGAATCGATCCCGGCCGCCGGTCTGCCGCCGCGTTACGCCGGGCCGCGTTCCATGGGCACAGCCATAATCTTTCTATTGCCGACCGGCCGGCATTCGCGTTGGCACCGGCTGCGGTCGGATGAGATCTGGCATTTTTATGCCGGTGCGCCGCTGGAGTTGTATGATATCAGTGCCGCCGGCGAGTTGCGCCTGACGTTGCTGGGTGAGCCCCTGGGGAATCCATCCGCCGTTTGTCAAGCGGTTGTTCCGGCGGGACACTGGTTTGCGGCGCGCCCCCGCCCGGGTGGCGCGTTTGCCCTGACTGGCTGCACCGTGGCGCCGGGATTTGATTTTCAGGATTTTGAGCTCGCGGATAATCCCGGATTATGTCAGGCTTTTCAGGATCATGCATCTTTGATTCGACAGTTGGCCTGATGCGGGGAGCACGGCGGATGCCAGAAGGAGGACACGCATGCCGGTTATTCGTGGGCTATTGATTGCATTGACCCTGTTGTGGGCGGCGGGCTGCCGGACGCCGGCGGGCCTTGACACGGTCAAGCAGGTTTCGACAATCGACGCATTGTTGGCGGGCGCTTATGACGGTGAGATGACTCTGCGCGAACTGCTGCGACACGGGGACTTCGGCATCGGCACTTTTCATGCCCTGGACGGGGAAATGATCGTGTATGCCGGCCGGGTTTACCAGGTGCGCGCCGATGGGCGTGTTGTGCGTCCGCCGCCGGAGCTGACAACACCCTTTGCTGCTGTCACCCGTTTTGCTCCCGAATGGCGTATTCCGGTGGCACGGCGCACCGACTGGGCGGGGTTGCGTGGTCTGGTTGACGGCGCCGGCATCAACTCCAATCTGATGCAGGCCGTATTTGTCAGAGGTGATTTTGCCGCAGTCCATACGCGCAGTGTGCCGGCGCAGACCAAGCCCTATCCCCCGCTGGCGGAAGTGACCAGGCAGCAACCGGAGTTCCACGCCACCAATGTGACGGGCGTGCTGGTGGGATTCCGTCTGCCGGCTTATATGGGCGGGATCAATGTGCCAGGTTATCATCTGCATTTCCTGTCGGATGACGCTGCTTTCGGGGGGCATCTGCTGGATTGTGTGCTGGAGCAGGGCGTGGTGGAAATCGATCAAGCCCACCGGTTCATTATGGTGCTGCCAAGTTCCGGGGGGCTTTTCGGCCAGGTTGATTTAAGCGTGGACCGTTCTGCTGAATTACTGAAGGTGGAACATTAACGGTGTGGAGGATCAGTTGCAGGATATTAAACAGGCGCCAATAAGTTTGATGCCGCCGTTGAAGATGGAGCAGATCCGCGCATTGCGCGCCGGCGAGCGCGTGTTGCTCAACGGCGTGGTATATGCCGCGCGCGACGCCGCGCATAAGCGGATGCTGGAGTCGCTGGCGGCGGGGCAGGCGCTGCCGTTTCCCATTGAAGGCGCGGTGATTTATTATGTCGGTCCCACGCCCGGCGCGCCGGGGCAGATCCTGGGCGCCGCCGGGCCGACTACCAGTTCCCGCATGGATTCCTACACACCGCGCCTGCTGGCCGCCGGTTTGCGGGGCATGATCGGCAAGGGCGACCGCTCGGCGCCGGTGGTGGCTGCCATGCGGGAACATGGCGCGGTATATCTGGCGGCCACGGGCGGCGCGGGGGCTTTGCTGGGCCGGTGCATCGTCGGCTCGGAGGTTGTAGCTTACCCGGAGCTTGGTCCTGAGGCCCTGCGGCGTTTGGAATTGCGGGATTTCCCTGCGCTGGTGGCTATTGATGCGGCAGGTCGTTCGCTTTACCAGCGCGCTGTCCGCCGTTGAATGGTCGCGTCATTGCGGCGATTTGATCGATATCACCTGGATTTTGCACCGCGCAAGTTTGGCGCAGGGCGCGGCGCGCGGGGTGCCGCTGTATAAGCATACCGCAAAGCCCCGCGCAACAAAGCCCTGCGCCAAAATCGCGCGGCCGGCGGCCGGCGAATATTGGCGTTTTTAAAAAGCATCCTCGTATCACCATACGGGAGACTTGAGACAATCGTGCAAAAATTAATTTGCGCCTCTTATTACTGCTTAAAATCATGTTAACGCCTATATTCGTGCAAAATTCAGGTATCATGTCAAATAATTACCAGGGAATGAGCCTGAGCGGGTTTCAGCGTCGCGTTTATGAGGCCCTGTGCCGGGTGCCGCGCGGGCGGGTGACTTCCTATGCCCTGCTGGCCCGGGCCGTGGGGTGCCGGTCGCCCCGGGCCGTGGGGCAGGCCCTGCGCCGCAACCCCCATGCGCCGCAGGTGCCCTGTCACCGGGTGATAGCCGCCCATGGCGGCATTGGCGGGTTTCAGGGGGCCAGGGCCGGTCCGGCCTTGCGCCGCAAACTGCGGTTACTGGCGGCTGAAGGCGTGCATTTTCACAATCAACGCCTGGCGGATCCTTCCCGGCTGGGGCCTGTTCCGGCCAGCTCCGGACGGACGGCAGGCGTGAATTTGGGCGGGAAGCAGCGCGGATGAATCTATTGGATTGGCTGGTGGTTGCCGGGTATATGGCGGGAATGCTGGGGTTGTTCCTGCTGGGTATTCTGACCCGGCGCGCCAACGGCACGGGCGCTTCGCTGGGATTGCTGCTGGGGTTCGGCGCCAATACCGTCGATGGATATGGCTGCCTATTTTCAATTCCGACGCAATTGGCCGCGGTATTATATTTATCTGGAGCTTTACACCGTTGCCATGATCTGGTTCTGCGCCTGGCTTGGTCGTGCGGGTTGATTTGTTAATTGACCTGTGCCCGTAGGGGTGTCGGACAAATTCTTTGATCGGTGGGCCTTTCTCAGCGCATGGACCTGCCACGGGTTCTGATGCTTCGGTAAACGATAGCGGGCGACGCGAGCGGTGGACGATTCAGACCCAGAGCCTC
>JAIVGW010000071.1 GCA_020201415.1 Lentisphaerota bacterium | reverse complement strand
TGAGAACGTGAAACCCCCTGCCCATCGTCGGCGAGTAGGCGGAAAGTTCTGACTGCTTGTCGCGAACCCGCTGGCGGCAGAGGTTGAAGTACCACGGATTTTCTTTGCTTGGTGCTTCCTTGGCTACAACCTGGTGATTAGGGTCGATGGCGGACTCAAACACGGGCAAAAACATCTCGACAGCCCAGTATCCCTCGCCGACGTCTGTGGCGATTTCCGCCTGGGCGTCCCAATTCCAGAAGTGGCCTCTGGATCGATCCAGGTCAACTATTGCACCAGCTGAATTTATAGTCATCTGGTAGTAAGAATTTTCCGGAGTCTCCAAAAGCAGCTCTACATTGTCGCCATAGTAAACACCGGGGTCGTCCTGAGCTGTGGTGCCTACAGAAATTTCGCTATTGGGATCCTCTTCGCAGCGAATAGCGAAATAGATGCCGTCCTTGCCCCAGGCAGCCTTGAATGTGGTACCAAATTCAGGCTTCTCTCCGGTTTTTAGTTCCTTGAATTCACCGGTTGAATATTCTGGAATTTTTCCCCACATCTCATCGTCGAGTTTGCCGTCAATTTTGGCTTTCCCTTCCGCCTTAGCCAGACGTAACTCAGGCACGCCAATGCGTTTTGTTTCCACGCCGATAGTGTCGAGTTTTTTCCTCAAATTGTTTAAAAATTCATCAACTAACGCAATGCGTTTACCATAGACTGTTTCAGCGTCAACTTTATCTTTGTATTCTTCAAGCATAGGGGCCACGTCCTGGTTCTTGTCACCCCAGTACATACTCATGGTAAAGTAAACTGGAAAATGAAAAAATCCGGGTTTGCCATTAGGACCATAAAATGTGGTCCAGATATCTTCTCCCAGCGAATGCCCCTTAGTCTCATTGATTGAATTCGCAATTACATGTGGTGTGTACCACGGTAAGGTCACAGCATTCATAGGATAATTTTCAAAGATAAATATTTTATTGTCAGTTTTATTTATCCACGCCTCCCGGTTCTCCCGGATGCGCTTCTGCTCCGCGGGCTTGTCTTCCTTCGGACGCCTGCCGGACACAATCCCCACCAGAACGTTGGGATGCATCTTGTCAATCTTTTCCGGTGGCAGCCAGTAAGAGCCGTAAGCCAGATTATTGACAGTCTTGTCCGGATGAGTTTTGGCGATTTCCTTGGCAACGCGATTTACGAAGCCCCATACATGGTCTGACGTTCTGCCTTCGCCACCGCGTTCCGGCGTGTCCTGACCCTTGCACAGGTCGCAACTGCACATCGCGGTGTAGCCATCGGCAGGCATGATCGAAACCGTTTGCAATTTATTTTCATCAAACATTTTGCGTACATGCTCCACAGTAGCCTTAAACAAAGCGGCAGAAGAGAAACACGACTGGGGTGGTTGACGGTCTTTATTGCCGTATTTTGCAAAGGCCTCGGGATGCTCTTTTCGAAATTCTTCATTCCTTGTAATAGCGCACAATCCGTGGGCTCCGTAACCCTGTTCTTCGCGGTGACCAAGGCGAATCACCCACATGGTAATATCCCGACTGATTCCCCACTTAAGGGCATTCATGTCTCGTCTTTTCGGTATGGCAGGATGTACCGTTTCGTCAATATCCGGCAAGGCAATGCTGGACATTTCAGGTGTTATTTCACCTATCTCTCCCGGCATATACCAGCGCACGCCGAGGCTTCGGAGGAATCCGCATACGGCGTTGAAAGAGCCACGTTCATCAAACATCCATATATCTACATTCTTATCAAAATTCGGATCAGCAAGCTCTTCCGGAGTGGTTACCTGTTTGCTGGTTCCAAGAACTGACTTATCTCTTTCGGAGAGTTCTGTAACAGGAGACCAGTTGTCGTCTTTGCCAATCAAGACAAGCCAATCCTTACCGGACACGATACGGTAGGCGCCGTAGTCGAGACCCTCGTCTGTAATTCCAAGTTTTTTGGTGTAGGGGCTCTCGCCCACGAAGATCGAGACCGGCACCTCGTCCGACGGCTGCCGCACGATCGGCAGTTCCGCGCCCGTGATCTTTTTCAGAGCCCGCTGCAATTCCTGGGCCGCGAGGAGCGTCGTACGTTGTGGCTGGCCGGCAATCACAATCTGAGCCGCAGGCGCGCCGTCCTTTACGATATAAGGCTGGGCAGACGCCGTAGCCGTGAAGCCGGCCGTCAACAGGGCCGCCGATGTTAAGATCACGGATCGGAATCTTTTTGCTGTCGTTTGATGTTGCATGGTGTTCTCCTTTTTTGTTGTTAGGCATTCCTTGCCGATAACCGCCGATCCCGGAGCGGAACGCGTGAGCGTTCCGGAATACTCACGTATTCCGCTCCGAAGACTCACGGATTCCGCTCCAAAGACCCGGAATACTCACGTATTCCGCTCCAAAGACCCGGAATACTCACGTATTCCGCTCCAAACCACCGGAATCCTCACGTATTCCGCTCCAAAGACCCGGAATCCTCACGGATTCCGCTCCGAAGACCCGGAATACTCACGTATTCCGCTCCAAAGACCCGGAATACTCACGGATTCCGCTCCAAACCACCGGAATCCTCACGGATTCCGTTCCGAAGACCCGGAATACTCACGTATTCCGCTCCGAAGACCCGGAATACTCACGTATTCCGCTCCGAAACACCGGAATACTCACGTATTCCGCTCCAAACCACCGGAATCCTCACGGATTCCGTTCCGAACTACCGGAATACTCACGTATTCCGCTCCGGGAAGCCATAATAAGAATTGGAGCTATTCCGTCCGCAGCCGGAAACGAATCCGGGGCATATTCACTCATCGATATACAGCGGACAATACCGATCCGGACTTAGAAATATTTTTCCCTGGCCAATGACCGCAAACATTGATACTTCACTCTCCCCGTTTTCACGATTACGCACCCGTCCGATATTTATGTGCCATGGGTCATCCTTAGCCGGCTTACTGCCGGACACCAGCAGGTCGGGCAGGTTTTCCGATTGCATTTCATCGGCTACCGGAATTTCCATCTCAACACTCCAGTAATCATCTCCTGTATCAACAGCATACTTTGCTTCAGAAGACCACTCGGTTCTGTTCTTGAAATACTGATCCAGATCGATCATGGCGCCGGCCGGATTAAGCGCTATCTGGTAGTAGGAATGGTTTTGTGTCTCAATGAAAATTTCGAGGGTATCGCCATTCCAGATGGCGGTATCTTCGTTTTTCCGCGTGGCGATGTTCAGTTTCGAGGTGTCGTCTTCCTGACAGTGAATGGCAAGATACAGCTTGTCATCCTGCCAGACCGGACGGAAAGAGGTGGCAAATTCAGGTTTTTCGCCGGTTTTTGCCTCATGCAAGTAATAGGTATTTGCATCCTTCCAGAAATCCTCTTCAATTTTCCCGTCCAGAGTGATGCTTATGTCCTTCCCGCTAAAGTCGGCCATGACTGCCGCCGGATTCTGCGATCTTCCGATTGCCACTTTATCCCTAATATCACGAAGTTTATCGAGATAAGTGTCAACGAGATAAACCCTTTGGCCGTAAATGGTTTCTTTGTCAGCTGCCTTTTTAGCTGATTCAATAAGTTCAACAGCTTCATCAATCAAGGCCGCATCCTTTTTCATGCCCACCCAGTTGGCTTCACTGAACTCGATGAAGGCCTTCATCTCATTAGCCGCAGGACCAAAGAACTTAACATAGTATTCTTCCAGCAGTGCATCGATATCAAGGTCTGAATCCCACCAACAACGGGCGGTCACGTAGATATTGAGATGGTTGATGGCAAAATTAACCGGAACTTTCTGATCGCGATCGCTCCGTGAGTTTTCTTCCACGTAATCTCCATGACTGATATCCTTAAGCGAACGCATGTCTTCCGCTATTAAGCGTGGCAGGAACATCGGGAAGGGCGAATCGCCCATTAAAGAGTAATTGTCGTGATTGCACAACGGCTGCTTTCCGGTCAACTTATCCAACCATTCCTTACGAAAATCGATAAACCACTCTCGCTGTTTTGGATCGCCATATTTATAACGGTTCTGCTGAATCATTACGGTCATGTTCGGGGTCAGTTTATCAATTTTTGCAGGTGGCAGCATATAGCTTGTATAGGAATTGCATTCCACGATTTTATCAGGATGGGTTTCGTAAAGCGCCGTTGCAACTTCATTGGCGTAATCCCATACATAGTCCGACATGCTTCCTCTGAACCCGCGCTCCGGAGTGTCTTTTTCCTTGCATAAATCACACTGGCAGATGCTGATATAGCCGTCCGTGGGGGTGATGTTGAACTTGTCGAGTTTATACAGCTCAAAGTTCACTCGGCCAAACTTGATCATTTCCTCCCTCAAGCCCTTGGCCGACAGACAAGGGCGGGCGTGCATGCTTGCATCGCGCTTCCCATCCTTTACCCAGTACCAGTCAGGATGTTGTGCTGCGGTCTGCTCGACGTGCAAAACATTGTTGATCCCGTGCCCCCTGACTGAGATTCCCCGGGGAGAACCAAACCCAAGGCGCAGATTCCAGAGGCACTGTTCCCGCCCTATTTTTGAAAAGGTATAGTTACGGCCGGCCATCACGCGCATTTTAAAATCCGGCGTGACGGACTTTTCAATCACCGGCAATGCGATTGACTTTTGCGATGGGACACACTCCCCGAACTCGCCCGGAAAATACCATCGCACACCCAGCGACCGCAGAAAATCGTAAACACCATTTAAAGTTCCCTTTCCGTCACCATAGTAAACATCAACCTGCTTGTTATATCCCCTTTTTTGACTCGCACCGATAAAAGCCCAGAGCCCGCCACTGATTTTGTCCCATTCGGCCTGGGCGCGCTCCATGTCTTCGGCGTTTTCCGGAAATGGCTGGATGATCCCGGATGGTTGATTTAATATCGGAAGTTCCGCGCCGGTGATCTTTTTGACAAATAACTGTATTTCTTCAGCCGCAAGCTTGACCGTGCGCGTCTGCTGGGCTGCAATCACGATTTCGGCATTCGGTTTGCCGTCTTCAACGATAAAGGGGGCGGCATCAAGTGTTCCCGCAAGGACTGCTCCCGCCAGGGTTAATATCGCTGCTGAAAAAAAACGTTTCATCATGCTACTGCCCCTTAATTATGTTCAAATGTAATCAAAAAGATTTATTGTTTGCCCTCAAATTGCAGCTTCGCAAAAGCATCGGGGTAATAAATCGACCATCCTTCAGGCTGCGCAAAAACATAAGCTGTGCTTTTCTCATCAGGTCGAGGACGCTTGCGGCCGATGTTGAAATACCATTCGTCACCGGGCGTGGGCTCCGGTCCGACCACGTAGTTGAAGGGATCGCCATCCGCGCCTTCCTTACCGACAATGGCGACGGGGATCCGCAGCTTAACGCGCCAATAGTCA
The DNA here is from genome assembly GCA_020201415.1 of Lentisphaerota bacterium. Lineage (GTDB taxonomy): Bacteria > Verrucomicrobiota > Kiritimatiellia > JAAZAB01 > JAAZAB01 > JAIVGW01. The sequence goes on along the minus strand of JAIVGW010000071.1, from coordinate 2,547 downwards.
GCGCCCCGCTCGGTTTCCACATCCGTCATTGACTCCCATCTATCGACAACTTTGCCGCCACCCACGCGATCGGCATCAAACAGCACGCCGTTGGGATTGACTTCAAGCTGGTAGTAACTGTGCCCCGGCGGTTCGAGCAGGATCAATATGCTGTCACCATGCCACACTTCATCCGGCGTCTGGATACTGCTCATTTCGGGTTCAGCGCAGCGGATATCGAAATACAGGTGTTTTTTATCCCAGGCGACTTTAAACGTAGTCTCCAACTCGGCATTCAGCCTTTTATCCAGACGTTTGCCCAACTGGTATGTCTTTGCTTCGTCGCTTTGCCCGACGTGGCTGGCAAGCACGGTCGGCGAATCGGCGCGCGGATCGCCAGCCTGCTGTTCCTCAGCAAGCTTGGCGCGCAGTTCTTCCAAGGGCGGCAACTCATCGATCAGCACTTGAATCCGCTGTCCATGGACGGTATCACCCGCTTTATTGCGCGCTGTCGCGAGCAATTCACCCAGCTTGACTCTAACGTCCAACGAAACATTGGCCGGATTGCAGCGTCCGCCGGACCGGCTCTTGTCGGTGCGGCTGTAATTGGCCTCGACAAATTCCAGGGCCTCACGCATTTCAGCGCTGGCCGGACCGTAAAAGAGCGTATAATATTCATCGAGTATGGCTTCGATGTCCCGATCGGCATCCCACATAAACCGCGACTGCACATAGAGCGTCAGATGATCCTTGCCGGGCGCGTGCCAGCGCATGCCCGACTGGCTCTCCTCACTACATTCGCCACGCGCCACGCCCTGCAGAAACTGCAGATCCTTGGCCATGTTGCGTGGATGAATGATAGGGAATCCGCCGCCCCACAGACCGTAACGGTTGTTTTCTACCCGCATGATGTTGCCGGGGGCAACTTTCTCCCGCCAGCCTTCAACGCGTTTTGAGTAAGCCTGCCAGCGCACCGGATCGTCCATCAACGGCCGGCCGGCGTTGGCGATGAAGACCACCACGTTGGGCGGAAATTTATCAACATTCGTCGGAGGATGAATGTAGGGTGTATAGGCCCCACAAGAAACCAGGCGATCCGGATGGGTCTTGTACAACTCGCGCGCTACTTTATCGACAAAACCCCAGACCAGATCCGAAGACGACATCCCGCGGCAACCGTCGCACTGGCAATGCCGGAATCCGTCCACCGGCCAGATGGAAATGTGCGGTTGATCGAATTCATCGAACATGAAGCGCGCAAAGTTGACCGTCTCACGGAACAGCCCTTCCGACGAGAAACAGGCATGCCCCATGCCCCGGTAATCGGTCACCCGCTCTCCATTGTGCAAAGCGTAATAGTCCGGGTGCGCTTCCTGCATTTCCTTGCGCCGGTGCACTTGGGCAAGACCGTGTGCGTAGCCCATGTTCCCCAGCACTTCATAGGCGGAGTTCATGCCCATGCGCCGCGCCCAAATCATGTCCTCGAACGGGAAGCCGGAATAATTGTACCAGGTATAGGCCCGCACGGCGAAATCGGGACGCACCGTCTGGTCCATAGGCATCACCGGAATCGTTGCTTGCTCAGGAATCACCTCGCCAACCTCGCCGGGCATGTACCAGCGGCAGCCCAAGGTACGCAGGAATTCGTAGACCGCGTTCAGGGAGCCGCCTGAATCCTGCACCCACAACCCCTTGCCAAAATCGCCGCCCGGCCACCATTGGGCATTTTCTTCACCGAAGCGGTCGGTCAAGGTTGAGGCATACCGATCCCAGTGGGTTTTAAACCCGCTGCCAAAGGGATAGCCCCAGGCGGTATCTGTCCGATCACCGACGCGCTCATCCCATTCCGCCAATGCCCGTTTCGTATCTTTACGATCGGCCGGCCAGGGCTCGGGGGGGACAAAATCAAAATCGTGCCCCAGCAACACCAGGTATTCAGGCCCCGACACCATACGAAAGGCTCCGTAGCGCAGCCCCTCGTCGGTCACCCCCAACCGGTCCGTGTGCGCGCTTTGGCCCACATATATGGCCACCGGGGCATTCGTTGTCGGCGCCGTGACAATCGGCAGCCGTGCGCCGCTGATTTTTTCAATGTAGTATTGCAATTCCAAGGCCGCCAGGGTGGCCAGGCGCGGTCGGTTTTCGGCCGCGATCACTATTTCGGCATTGGGCACGCCGTTGATCACAACCGGCTGGGCCGCGGACTGGAATACTCCGGACAACACCACTATCAAGGCAATCAAGGCAATGATAAATACAATTTTACTCAGATGCTTCATGCTTCACTCCTGCGAGTTAATTATGGCGAACTTCTCCAGGACATGGAAGCCCCTGTCCATGGTGGGGGAGTAGGCGGAAAGTTCCGACTGTTTGTCGCGAATCCGTTGACGGCAGAGATTGAAAAACCACGGGGTCTCCTTACTCGGTGCCTCTTTGCCGACCACTTGATGGTTGGGGTCGATGGCCGACTCGAATACGGGCAGGAACATCTCCACGATCCAGTAGCCCTCGCCTTGCGATGTGGCGATTTCGGCCTGCGCATCCCAATTCCAGTTCAGGCCCTCTGAC
>JAIVGW010000001.1:1214-18018 GCA_020201415.1 Lentisphaerota bacterium | reverse complement strand
CCATCACCGTACTCGAAGGCATGGCAGCCGTACGCAAGCGTCCGGCCATGTACATCGGCGACACTTCGGTGCGCGGATTGCACCATTGCGTTTTTGAAGTAGTGGACAATTCGATTGACGAAGCTATGGCTGGGCATTGTACGGCCATTGAAGTCTGCATGAACGGCGATGGTTCGATTTCCGTCACCGACAACGGTCGCGGCATCCCCGTGGACATGCACCCGACCGAGGGCAAGCCGGCGGTGGAAGTGGTGCTGACAACCCTGCACGCCGGCGGCAAGTTCGATCATAAGAACTACAAGGTTTCCGGCGGGCTGCACGGCGTGGGCGTCTCCTGTGTAAACGCCCTGAGCGAATGGCTGGAAGTGGAGATCAGGCGGGACGGCGCCGTTTATCACCAGCGCTACGAACAAGGACATGCCTTCTCCCCGCTGAAAAACATCGGCAAAACCAGGGAAACCGGGACCAAGGTGACGTTTCTGCCGGACAAGACAATTTTCTCCACCACGCATTTTGAGTGGGACATCCTGGCGGTGCGCCTGCGGGAACTGGCTTTTTTGAACAAGGGCCTGGTCATCTCGCTCGACCAGGATGAGCCGGTTCGCCACGAAGACTTTCTTTTTAAAGGCGGCATCGTGGAATTTGTGGAGCACTTGAACCAGCACAAGAGCCCGATCCATCCGAAAGTCGTTTATTTCACCAGCGCCAAGGAAGATGTCGAAACGGAAATCGCCCTGCAATACACCGAGGCCTATACCGAAAATGTGTGCTGTTACGTCAACAACATCAATACGGTGGAAGGCGGCACACACCTCAGCGGCTTTCGGTCGGCGCTTACCCGCACTATCAACAACTACGCCAAGACCAACCGCCTGATCAAGGACGACTCCGAAACCATGTCCGGCGAGGATGTGCGTGAAGGCCTGACGGCTGTGGTCAGCGCCAAAGTCTCCAACCCCCAGTTCGAGGGACAGACCAAGACCAAGCTGGGCAACAGCGAAGTCCAGGGCATTGTCGAGTCCATCGTCAATGAAGAACTGGGCATTTTCTTTGAAGAGAACCCGACGGTGGCGCGCCGCATCATCAATAAGAGCGTCATGGCGGCCCGCGCGCGGGCCGCCGCGCGGCGCGCCCGCGATCTGACACGCCGCAAGGGAGCGCTGGACAGCGCCTCGCTGCCCGGCAAGCTGGCGGACTGTTCGGAACGCGACCCGGCCCTGTGTGAAATTTACCTGGTGGAGGGCGACAGCGCCGGCGGCTCGGCCAAGCAGGGCCGCAACCGCGAATTCCAGGCCATCCTGCCCCTGCGGGGCAAGGTGCTTAACGTGGAAAAGGCCCGCCTCGACAAAATCCTTAACAACAACGAAATCCGCACCATGATTACGGCTGTGGGCGCCGGCATCGGCGAGGATGAATTCGATATCGACAAGGTGCGCTACCACAAGATCATCATCATGACCGACGCGGATGTGGACGGCGCGCACATCCGAACCCTGCTGTTGACGTTTTTCTACCGCCAGATGCCGCAATTGCTTGAACGCGGCTACATTTACCTGGCCCAACCCCCGCTTTACAAGATTGCCTATAAAAAGCGTGAAACTTATGTTGACACGGATGCCCAGCTTACCGCGCATCTGCTGGAACTGGGCGTGGAAAACCTGACCTTGGAGATCACTGCCGCCAAAAAGAGTCACACCGGGCGCGATTTGCTGGCGTTGCTGAAACAGCTCGCCGAACTGGAACAACTGTTGCGCGGGGTGCAGAACAAGGGCGTACCCCTGCATGAATATCTGCGCCAACGCCACCCGACCAGCGGCCTGCTGGCCAAGTACCGCATTACCGTGGCCAACGGCGACGGAGTTTCCCACCATTACGCCTATAACGACGGGGAGTTGGCGGAATTGCGTGAAAGACTGGAACAGCACGCCGGCCATCAGCTGGAAATCGTTTCCGACCCATCCGCCAAGCAGACCCCCCCGCCGGCCGGCGGACTGCGCTGGCAGGAAATATTCTCCGTCAACCAAATCAACCGGCTGATGCAGGAACTGGAACAACCATGAACCCAGAAAAACGCAAGTTGCTGCAGGTGGTGCTGGAAGATGCCGTGGAAGCCGACCGGATTTTCACCTTGCTGATGGGGGATGAAGTCGAACCGCGCCGCGCTTTTATCGAGGAAAACGCCCTGAACGTACGCAACCTGGATGTTTAACCACGACTCTAATGTTTAGCGGCCCGGCGGGCCTGACCGGAGATGAAGATGTTTGCCAGAAACGAGCAAGTGGGCGCAATCAACATTGAAGACGAGATGCAGCGCTCATATATCGATTACTCCATGAGCGTGATCATCGGACGCGCCCTGCCCGATGTGCGCGACGGGATGAAGCCGGGCGCGCGACGGATTCTTTTCGCCATGAGACAGCTGGGGCTACTGCACAACCGCCCCTTCAAAAAATCCGCCTACGTGGTCGGCGAGGTACTGGGCAAATACCACCCCCACGGCGATTCGGCGGTTTACGACACATTGGTGCGCATGGCCCAGCCCTTTTCGCTGCGTTACCCCCTGGTGGACGGACAGGGCAATTTCGGCAGCATCGACGGCGACAGCGCCGCGGCTTACCGCTACACCGAGGCGCGGCTGCTGCGCGTGGCCGAGGAAATGCTGGCGGACATCGACAAAGACACCGTGCCGATGACGAAGAATTACAATGGGGAGCTGGACGAACCAACGGTTCTGCCGGCGCGCCTGCCCAACCTGTTGCTGAATGGATCCACCGGCATCGCCGTCGGCATGGCTACCAACATTCCCCCCCATAATCTGCGCGAAGTGGTGGATGCCACCGTGGCCCTGATCGACGACCAGGAAATTACCATCGAAGGACTGATGCGCCACATAAAAGGCGCGGACTTTCCCACCGGCGGCGTCATCTGCGGCATGAAGGCCATCCACAACATGTACAAGACCGGCCGCGGACAGTTGCGGGTCAGGGGCCAGGCCGCCATTGAGGAAAACCGCAACGGTCGCCAGAGCATAATCATCACGGAAATACCTTATGTAGTCAACAAGGCCAATCTGGTTAAAAACATTGCCGCCCTGGTCAATGCCAAAACACTGGAAGGCATCAGCGATGTGCGCGATGAATCGGACAAGAACGGGATCCGCATCGTGATTGACCTTAAACGCGGGATAATTCCCAAAGTTATTCTGAACAATCTTTTCAAACACACACAACTTCAGACCACCTTCGGCGCCATCATGCTGGCCATCGACAAAGGCCGGCCGCGCATCATGAACTTGAAGCAGCTGCTCGACCGCTTCCTGGCCCACCGGGTGGAAGTGATCACGCGGCGCACCCGCTTCGAACTGAACAAGGCTGAGGCGCGCGCGCATATTCTCGAAGGACTGAAGACCGCCCTGGACAACCTGGATGCCGTGGTCAAAATCATTCGCGGCGCGAAAAACCGCGATATGGCCCGTAATGAACTCATACAGCGCTTTGCGCTTTCTGAAATCCAGGCCAATGCCATCCTCGATATGCGCCTATACCAGCTCACCGGCCTGGAACGCGACAAGCTGGAAGAGGAATATCTGGGCCTGATAAAGCATATTTCCTGGCTGAAGGAGCTGTTGAACAGCCGCCAGAAGATCATGGCGGTTATCCGGGAGGATCTGCTGGAAATCAAGGAACTTTACGGCGACGAGCGGCGTACGCATCTGATGCCGGACGAGGGTGAAATGCAGATGGAAGACCTGATCGCCGATCGCAGCTGTGTGATTACCATCAGCCATTCCGGCTACATCAAGCGCGTCCCGGTCAGCACCTATCGCGCCCAGCGGCGCGGCGGCAAGGGCGTAGCCGGCATGGAAACCCGCGACGAAGATTACGTGGAGCATCTGTTCGTGGCCAGCACTCACGACTACATCCTGTTCTTCACCCAGTCGGGACGTCTGTACTGGGAGAAGGTGTACGAAATCCCCGAGGCCGGGCGGGCGGCGCGCGGCAAGGCCATCATCAATCTGCTGGAGCTTAGGGAGGATGAAAAAATTGCCGCGATGGTCCGCGTGCGCGACTTCCCTGAAAACGAGTTCCTGATCATGGCCACCGAGCGCGGCATCGTCAAAAAAACCCGATTAAGCGACTTCGGCAATCCCCGCCGCGCCGGCATTATCGCCGTCAACATCAAAGATGGCGACCGCCTGATCGGCGTCAAGCAGACCAACGGCAAACAGGACGTGATGCTGGCCACCCGCCAGGGCATGAGCCTGCGGTTTGAAGAGAGGGATTTACGGCCGATGGGCCGCACGGCAAGCGGTGTGATCGGCATACGCCTGGCGGCGGATGACCGGCTTGAAACTCTGGAGATCGTTGACCCCCAGGCCACATTCTTTATTTGCACCGAGCATGGCTACGGCAAGCGCACGGCTTTTGATGAATATCGCGGTCAACGCCGCGGCGGCAAGGGCATCTTCTCCATACGCACTTCTGAACGCAACGGCCTGGTGGTCGCCGCCCACACATTACTGGACAACGACGCCATGATGCTGATCACCGCCAATGGCAAGATGATCCGCATCAACGTCAGCGACATGCGCGTGATCAGCCGCGTCACGCAGGGTGTAAGGCTGATCAATCTGGACGAAGGCGACGCACTCGTCTCGGCCACCAGGTTGGAACCGGAAGATAATGTTAACGAAGACGACGAAAACGGCGCCACCCCGGAGGCTCCGGCCGGCGATGATCAGGAAGCTCACCCGGCCGCAACCGATTGAACCAGCCGGACCCGACGCCGCAGGGCGGCTTCAGCCTTTGCCTTCCTCATCGATTATTTCGTGCAGAATCGTGTTGTAGCCCTTGCCCTTAGCCATGGCATCCTGCATCTCCATCAGCGCCGTATCCTGCCCTTTGCGCTCATGGCCTTCAAAGACCAGCACCGTGTCGCCCGCTCGGATCCGGTCGCCAGGGCGCAGACGCGCCACCTCCACGGCCTGCTCGTTCACCAGCGTCCCGTTGCGTGATTTGAAGTCGCGCAGGAAGTAGGCTCCATTTAGGAAAGAAATACCGCAATGCATGCGCGAAGCCATCCGGTCAGGAATGGAAATATCCACTTCACTGGATCGTCCGATGGTCACAGGCTTGTCACCCAGCTTGTATTCGCGATGTTGCCCGTCCGGCAGAACATATCTTAACAGCATGGCCATCCTCCTCCTTGTCGCAAATGGCGCTCCATTCCCATCAAAACCTGGCGGCAGGCAAATGCGACCGGGCGATATTAAAAACCGTTCCCGTCAAAGACTTGCCGGAAATAATCTATGGTCCGGCCCAGCCCCTCCTCCAGATCAACCTGCGGCGACCAATGTAACAATTCGCGGGCTCGGGTAATATCCGGCTGGCGGACGCGCGGATCATCCACCGGCAGCGGCTCATACCTGATGGGAGTGGCGCATCCGGTCAATTGTATGATTTTAGTGGCAAATTCCAGCACGCTCATTTCCCGCGGATTACCGATATTTACCGGGTCGGACATATCACTCAGGGCCAGGGCATAAATCCCGCGAATCAAATCGTCTACATAACAGAAACTGCGGGTCTGGGAGCCGTCGCCAAACACCGTCAACGGCCGGCCGGAAAGCGCCTGCTTGATAAAGGCCGGCACCACCCTCCCGTCATTATGGCGCATGCGCGGCCCGTAAGTATTGAAAATGCGCACAATACGCGTGCTGACGCCATGTGAACGATGGTAAGCCATGGTAATGGCCTCGGCAAACCGCTTGGCCTCATCGTACACGCCGCGCGGACCTATGGGGTTGACGTTACCCCAGTAGGATTCAGGCTGCGGATGAACCAGGGGATCGCCATAAACCTCGGAAGTGGAAGCCAGCAACAGGGTAGCCCCCTTGGCCCGGGCCAGCCCCAGGGCATTATGCGTGCCCAACGCCCCCACTTTGAGGGTCTGGATCGGCAGCCGCAGATAGTCGATCGGACTGGCCGGGGAAGCAAAATGGAAGATGAAACGCACCGGTCCGGGCAGATCGAGGTGGTGGGTGATATCATGCTCCAAAAACTCAAAGTCGGCGCATTGCCGCAACCGGGCTATATTCTCTATGTTGCCGGTCAGCAGATTGTCGACACAAACCACCCTATGTCCCTGTGCAACAAGAAAATCGCACAAGTGCGACCCCAGAAACCCGGCGCCGCCCGTCACCACTGAAGTTAATTTATTGTTGGTCACAAAACACCGTATTGATCCTGTAAATCCTTCGCCGCCCGGCTAACGCCAAGTATTGGAACCCCAGCAGATATAACCAAAAGCCGGACAAAAAGCAAATGCAAATTCGGACGGACATGAAGATTGTCGGCAATACGTTGTTGTTCCAATAATTTATTTTTACTTGTATCTAATTGCGCGTTAGCTTAACCTAATAGCGTTGCATGGGATTTGTGCCGGGGAGCCGGCATGCGGCAACGGGCAATCACAACTCCAAACAGGCGCGGGACGTCCGCGCGAGCTTTCCAGGAGTGCAAATTATGGACGGTCGCAAAATCAATGTCTTGGCACTTTCTATCTTTCGCGATCTGGCGGAAGATTTCATATCGGTCGCCACACCGGATAGTAACAACGAAGCAGTTATCGGTGACAAGATGGTGAAATTCCATATTTTCTCCGGCGATCCCGCCCAAGACCCGTCCTTTGACGAAGAAATGCGCCAGGCCGACGCCGTGGCGCTGCTGGTGAGGTTTCTGGATGTGCTTTCGATGGACAAAATCAAGGCTATTTACCGGCATTTGCCTGATGAAATCAACGTGCCTTTTGCAGTCTTCCTTCTGCGTGACAAGGGCGAGGCGGACTTTAAGATCAGTTGTCCCTCCTGTGGGCAGAAGCTGTGGTTGCGCGATACCGATGTCGGAAAACGCGGCCGCTGTCCCAACTGCAAAAAACCTTTTGTCATATCATCCCAACAGGATCATCTAAAGAGCCAATTGGCGCTGCCGGACAGCGTGACCGTGTTGCAGACCGTCCGCAAGGACCGGGAATCCTTTACATCAGCGATGTTGAGCCTGCTGAAATCGCTTTCTTTAGGCATCAAGCCGACCGGTGAGGAGGTCAACGTCGAAGCGCTCAAGAACGCAACCATGCGCATCCAGATTCAGGAATCATGAGCCCTGCCAACGCTGTTTACCATGGAGGAACAACAATGATCCAGCGCCTGTCACGCCCGACTGTTCCCGCCATCATCCTGACAATCATTTTGGGTGGAGTTGCCGGCTGCGGACTACTTGATCGCGAAGAGCCCCTTCGTCCCGGGGATCTCAGCCTCAAGTTGAGTCCGCAGGTGGAGATGCGTTTACTGTTGATAAAACCCATGAATCTGCTGTTGGGCAAATACGAAGTTACCAACCAGCAGTTTCGCAAGTTTAAACCGGACCATGACAGCGGAACACATAACGATCTCTCGCTGAATCAAGACGACCAACCGGCGGTCAACGTCAGATGGGACGAGGCCGTGCGTTTTTGCGAGTGGTTGACGGCTAATCACGGCGAGCAAAACGGTAAAAAATACCGATTTAGACTGCCAACGGAAAAGGAATGGATGACATTTGCCGCCAGCGGTCATGATACCGAATACCCTTGGGGTGATGAATGGCCGCCGCCCAAAAAGTGGAACTACTACGGCATTGAAAACCCGGAACTGGCGCGGAAAATTGATCATGACGACAAATTCCGCGTCTCCGCCCCGGTCCGCAAGAGCGGCGTGAATGCTTGGGGCCTTTACGGCGTGGGCGGCAACGTATGGGAATGGTGCGCCGATCAGGATGGCAAAAGTCGCGTCATTAAGGGGGCTTCCTGGGCTGACAGCGCGCCCTTGTTCCTGAGCCTATCCCGACGCAACACCTACGAACCCAATTACAGCTACATCAATCTGGGATTCCGCGTGGTCGCGGAGCCAGCTGGCGCCGACGGGAAAAATTAAGCGCCAATGCGTTTTAGCAGCACCCGAAAACGCTGATCGCCGCGGATTGACTCAAGGTCCTTGTCCCGACGCAGCCAGGATTGGTCGCGATATCCAAGATCAATGGCCCGCGACAAGGCGTCAAAAGCCTCGTCTTTTCTCTGTAAAACAGCAAAACTACAGGCCAGATTGTACCAAACCAGCGGTTCCTCCCGACAGACACGGGTTAACGCCAGATCCGTCTGTAAACAATCTTCATGAAGGTCCAGCTTGGTATAAAGCTCCCCCAGCGCCTTCAAGGTTTCCACATCTTCGGGACACCGGCGTGATACAGCCTCGAGAAAACTCAGTTCCTTGCGAACTGACGGGCTGGGACGCCCCTTGCTTTTCTTTTTCATACACGCATAACTCCATCACCGCTGTTGTGCGGCATTTACAACGGCGTCCATTATCCCCGGTTACCCACCCAGGTCAAGTACATTAATTTATAAAAACCCTTGACTTTCCAAATCAGCAACGATAAATTAATTTTTTGGGATTTTCAAAAGGTTGCGATAACTTGGTTTCGGCGAAACAGCCTGCCGTATAAACCGGCTGCGCACAATTATTTGCGTACCGGGAACATCGACCAAGGCTGAGGCGCGGCGATTTGGGCCGTGCCGGGGGATTTGATTGGTCGGGACCAGAGGTGATTGAGCTATGAGTGGTAACGAATTATGCGCTGTAATAGAGAGCATGGAGCGCGACCGGGGCATCGAAAGATCTGCCCTGATTCAGATGGTCGAAGAAGCCCTGATTTCCGCGGCGCGTAAAAGCGCGGCCGGGCCTGCCAGGGATATGCGCATCAAAATCGACGAGAAGACCCTGGCTATTCAGGCCTTTGCCCTCATGGAGGTTGTAGACCGCGTCACCGCCCGTAATGCACAGATCGGCCTGAATGAAGCGCGCCGGATCAAGGACGATGTCCAGATCGGCGACCTGATTGAGATTGAAATGTCCACGCGTGATTTCGGGCGCATTGCCGCGCAAACAGCCCGCCATGCCATTGTGCAAAAGATTCGCCAGGCGGAAAAAGAAATTGTGCTCAAGGAATACAAGGACCGCTTGGGCGATGTCGTCAGCGGCACCATTGTGCGCTTGGAACGGGGCGATGTCATCGTCGATCTGGGCAAGGTCGAAGCCATCATGCCCGCCAGGGAAAAAGTCCCCATGGAGGAATACCAGGTTGGCGATCGTACGCGCGCCTACGTCCTGAGTGTTCAGGAACATGTCAGCGGCTACCAGGTTACGCTGTCACGCAGTCATCCCGACTTCGTACGGCGCTTGTTTGAACTTGAGATATCTGAAATCGCCGACGGAACCGTCAAAATCGAGGGAATTGCCCGCGAAGCCGGTTTTCGCACCAAAATCGCCGTTTCCAGCAGGGATGAAAAAGTGGACCCTGTGGGAGCCTGTGTCGGCATGCGCGGGATGCGGGTGAAAAACATCGTGCGCGAATTGCTGGGTGAAAAAATAGACATCGTGCGCTGGAGCCCCGATATCAAAACCTATATAACCAATGCGCTCAATCCGGCCAAATTGAACAAGATCATCGTGGATGAACGCGACCATCGGGTAACCGTGGTGGCCGATGCCGACCAGTTGTCGCTGGCCATCGGCAAACGCGGACAGAACGCCCGCCTGACATCCAAGCTGCTGGGATGGAAAGTTGACATTCAAAAAGACAAGGAAGACGTCAGCTTTGAGGAAAAAATTATTATAGCCATTGATAACCTCTTGGTGATAGAGGGGCTGGAGCGAAACGTCGCCGAGAAACTGGTAAGGGCCGGATTCCTCTCGGTGGATGGAATTATTGCCGCCGACCTGGCTGACTTGGCGGATGCGGCAGGACTGAATCACGAGACGGCGGCAGCCATCAAACAGGCGGCAACCCGCCAGACAACATCGGCGGAAGACGGGGAATAATGTATGCGGGTTTTTGAACTGGCAAGGGAACTGAATACCAAAAGCAAGGAATTGCTGGCACGCCTGCAGGCGGAAGGCGTGGAGGTCGGCAATGTCCTTAACGCGCTGCCGGACGAGGTCGTCAAAAGGCTGCTTGAACAAACTCCCGCTACCAGCCCAGCATCCGAGCCCAAAACCGAACCCAAATCAGAGCCCGAACTTGTAACCAAAAACCAGGATCAACTCCGGGAAAAGCCCGAGCCCCCCCAAAAAACCACTGCTAAACCAGCGCTTAAACCGGAACCCAAGCCGGAACCTAAGCCGGAACCCAAAATTCAGCCTGCGGCGCCGGACCTGCCGACTAAAACCATCAAGGTGCAAGGGGCAATCATTGTACGTGATTTCGCCACCAAACTGGGCATGAAGCCTAACCAGCTGATTGCGGACTTGATGGGCATGAATATTTTTTCCTCAATCAATGAAAAACTTGACATCAAAACCGCCCAGCAGATAGCCGAAAAGCACGGTTTCATTCTGGAACACGAACGCAAGGCGCCGGAAATCAAATCGGCGCCTGCACCGGAAGATGATGTGGAGCAGGAGGATGCCCCGGAAGACCTTCGTACCAGGGCGCCGGTCGTCACTTTCATGGGACACATTGATCACGGTAAAACCTCACTGTTGGACTACATCCGCAATACTTCCGTGGCTAAAAGTGAAGCAGGGGGCATCACCCAGCATATCGGCGCCTACACCATAAAACACGCCGGCCAGCCGATTACTTTTCTGGACACACCAGGGCATGCCGCCTTCACAGCCATGCGCGCCCGCGGCGCCAATCTCACCGACATTGCCGTGATTGTAGTGGCGGCGGATGACGGCATCATGCCGCAGACGGAAGAAGCCATTAAACACGCCCAGGCCGCCGAGACAAGCATCATCATCGCCATCAACAAAATTGACCTGCCTGGGTCCAATCCCGAGCAGGTAAAACGCCAACTGCAAGCCCGGGGCCTGAGCCCGGAGGACTGGGGTGGCACAACCATCTGCTGCGAGGTCAGCGCCCAAACCGGCGCTGGCATGGATCACCTGCTGGAGATGATCCTGCTGCAAGCCGAAATCATGGAATTAAAAGTCAATACCAAGGCGCGCGCTGAAGGCTTTGTGATTGAGGCGCAGATGGAAACCGGCATGGGCCCCACAGCCCACCTGATGGTGACGCGCGGAACGCTGCATGTAGGCAACACTATTGTCTGCGGTTCATACTGGGGCAAGATCAAGGCGCTGATTAATGATCATGGCGCGAAAGTCCCCAGTGCGCCGCCGTCCACCCCGGTCAAATGCATGGGGCTTTCAGGCATACCTCAGGCAGGCGAACTGTTCCGGGTGCATTCCAATGATCGCACCGCGCGCCAACTGGCCGAGCAGCGCACGATGGAATTACGCAATGCACAACTGGCCGTCCCCGCCGCCAAAACTTCGCTGGAAAACCTGTTCGAGCGACTGGAACAAAACAAACGGCTGGAACTTAAGATCATTCTGAAATGCGACACCCAGGGTTCGCTGGAGGCTATCCGTCAGCTGCTGGATGGTATCCGCAGCGAAAAAGTGTCCATTAACATGATTCTGGCGGGCATCGGCGTGGTGACGGAAAACGACGTCCTGCTGGCCAGCGCCTCGGATGCCATAATCATCGGATTCAATGTCGGCAAACCGGAAGGCGTCACCCGCGCCGCCAAGCGCGAGGGCGTGGAAATCCGCCTGTACAGCATCATCTACAACATCTCCGACGACATCCGCGAGGCCATGGTCGGCATGCTTGATCCTGAAATCCGCGAAAAAGTCACAGGACAGGCCGAGGTGCGCCAGGTCTTCCCCATTTCCAAAACCGGCAATATTGCCGGCTGCCTGGCAACCAACGGACGGCTGCATGCACGGTGCCGGGTGCGGGTCAAGCGCAAGGGCGAATTGATGTACGAGGGATCGGTCAATACTTTGAAACGCTTCCAGGATGAAGTCAACGAAGTTCGGGAAGGACAGGAATGCGGTATACGTCTCGACAATTTCGCTGATTTCGCGCCAGGTGACATACTGGAGTTTTTCGAAATCGAAAAAATCCCCTCGAAACTTTGATCCGGAACTGACCGGCCGGGGCCTGCCACGGATTGACATCTTTCATACGCTTTACCCGTTCGGCATAAAACCCTGCTAAAGAACCATCCGCACGACGGGGTACTGGAGGTAGTTCTAAATATGAGCTGCAATCGTCTTACCAGGGTCAACGAACTCCTGAAAAGGGAGATTGGCGACATGCTGTTCCGCATCATGCACGAACAGTCATTCGACCTGGCAGCCGTATCCATCACCAGGGTGATCGCCAGTCGCAATCTGCGGCAGGCCCGGGTCATGGTCTCGATGCGCTGTCCACCGCGGGAGCGCGATCACATGCTGAGATTGCTCCAGGCCCATCGCCCGGAAATACAGCAGCGCATCAATCGCGACATGTCGCTTAAATACACTCCCAGGCTGATATTTGAACTGGACCAATCGCTGGAGGAAGGCGATCGCATTCTCAACCTGATCAATCAGATGGAAGAAGAAAACCCCGAGTTGTTCGACAATGATCAACCCGACGACTACAAGGCGGAGCTAAACGACCAATGACCAATTCTGCATCATTCAGCGTCGGCGGACTGCCCGATGGCGTACTGCTGGTGGATAAACCCGCCGGACTGACTTCACACGACGTGGTGGATCGCCTCCGGCGGCGTTTCCGTATAGCCAAAGTCGGTCACGCCGGCACACTGGATCCTCAGGCCACCGGGTTACTTGTCATCATGCTGGGTCGCGCCACCAAGCTGGCCAACCGGCTGATGGCCGGCGACAAGATCTACGAGGGCACCCTGCACCTGGGAATCACCACCGATAGCCAGGACGGCGAGGGCAAGATCCTGCAGGAACGCGACTTTCGACATGTGACCCAGACAGACCTGATCCAGGCCTTCGGACGCCTGACCGGCGACATCATGCAGACGCCACCCATGGTTTCCGCCGTTAAAAAAAACGGCATACCGCTTTATAAACTGGCCCGCAAGGGCAAGGTAGTTGAACGTCAGCCCAAACTGATTCACATTTACGAGTTCAACCTGCTGAACTTCAATCCGCCGGAAGCCGCTTTCCGCATCAGATGCAGCAAGGGCGTTTACGTGCGCACCATCTGCCACGATGTCGGTGAAGCCCTGCAATGCGGCGCTTACCTGGCGGCATTGCGCCGCACCGGCAGCGGCGCCTTCGGGATTGAGCAGGCCCACCCACTGGACAAGTTGCTGACGCTCGACCGTGCTGAAATACTTCCTCTGGTGATACCGTCCCCGCGGATACCGCTGCAAGCGGTCGCGGATGGCTGAACTGCTTGACTGGCCCGATCATGAAAACCTGTCGGAGCTTGGCGGAAATTGACCGGCGTAAGCCGGTGGTGTTGGCCGCCGGATTTTTTGACGGTGTGCATCGTGGACACCGCGCCCTGCTGCGTCGGTCGCTGAGTGTAGCAGAAAATACCGGCGGAGTGGCCTGGGCCATGACTTTTGACCCACACCCCCTCAAACTGCTCGCTCCGTCCGCTGCTCCGGCCATGTTGACCGGACTGCCCCGCAAGCTGCAACTGCTGGATAAACTGGGCATGCCGGGTTGTGTTGTGCTGCCTTTCACCGCTGAATTGGCGGACTGTGAACCCGAGGCCTTCATCGCCGACCTCAGCCGCCAGGTTCCCCGGCTGACGGCGGTATGCGCTGGACCCAACTGGACCTTCGGGCGCGCCGGACGCGGCAATCCTGAATTGCTGGCCGAACTGGCCAGGCATTACGGTTTCCGCGCCCTGGTGGTGCGTCCCACATGCTGGCACGGCGCGGCCATATCAAGCACCAGGATAAGACACGCCCTGGCGGCCGGACAACTGTCGGATGTGCGCCACATGCTTGGACGTCCTTTCAGCGTCGTGGGCCGGGTGGTGCGCGGAAACGGCATCGGCCGGCGCCTGGGCACCCCCACCGCCAATATTGCCACGGAAGACGAGGCGCTGCCGCCGCCCGGAGTCTACAGCGTCACCATCCGGCTGGGCACCCGTCAGCACCTGGGGGTGGCCAACCTGGGACTGCGGCCGACTTTGGGCGCAGTGGCCACCAGCCCCCTGCTGGAAATACACATCCTGGATTTCAACAGCCGCATTTACAACCGCTCCATGGAAATTGTTTTCAGACGCCGGGTACGCGACGAAAAGTGTTTTGGCTCACTGGACCTGCTGCGGGAACAGATTATGCGGGACATTCGCAGTGTGCGGCAACGCCCCGGCTAGGGCAAGACCCGGTCACAACAGGCTGATTTGAATTTTAAGGCTGCCCTCTTATTTGTAAAGAGGGGAAGATGGTGCACCCGAGAGGAGTCGAACCTCCACGACCTTGCGGCCACAAGGACCTGAACCTTGCGTGTATGCCAATTTCACCACGGGTGCATTAATACCTCGAAGGTTTAGGATTTATAGTAAAAAGACTGGATAACTGTCAAACAAAAAAACCTGCCGACTGCCCCGATCCCTCGGCTGAGTCAAGAAAGGGGTGGAAAGTTTCGGTGTTGGCGTAGTCGTATGCGGGGTCGATTTTCCAATTTTTGCCACGCCGAGACCTATAGCGACACCGAACCCGCCGATGCGGAAAGATGCGGCTTTTTTGTTTGTAGCCGATGGGGTCCCGCTCTACACTGTTAGCTTTAATAATAATCAAGGAGAACCGTCATGCAACAGGAAGTCACCATAGCTTTGGCCGGCTGCGGCGGTTACGGGCGCAATTATCTGCGACAACTCCTGGATCCTCCGGCCGACGCCAGAATCCGGGTGGTCGGGCTGGTTGACCCGCGACCACCGGCGGGTCCCGAAGCCGACCAGGCGCTCAGCCGCGGCTGGCCCCTTTTTAAAGATCTGGGTGAATTTTTTGGCGCCACCCGGGCTGACCTGGTGATTCTGGCCACGCCCATTCACCTGCACGCGCCCCAAACGATCATGGCGCTCGAAAATGGCGCCAACGTGGTATGCGAGAAGCCTTTGGCGGCCACCGTCCAGGATGCGCTGAGCATGACGGCGGCTGAAAAGCGCACTGGCAAATTCGTGGCCATCGGCTACCAGTCATCCTTTTCCCCGGCCTTGCAGAACCTGAAGCGCGATATCCGGGCCGGGGTCCTGGGACGCCCGCTGCGCATGAAAACAATTTATCTCTGGCCGCGACCGGCCGCCTATTACCGCCGCAACAACTGGGCCGGAGCGCTGCGCGCCGCCGATGGCGCCTGGATCCTGGATAGTCCCGTCAACAACGCCACCGCTCATTTTCTGCACAACATGTTTTACGTCCTTGGCAGCGAGACCGCATGCCGTACCTGCCAATGCCGGGCCCATCCTGTCGTATGAATTTGAAAACGCCACCGTCAGCTATTTCAGCGCCGCGCCCAACCGCCTGATCGCCCGCCTGCGGGACGGTTCCAGCAAGGACTACGGCGTGCCCACCGGCGAGCTGCGCAAAAGCTTCTGGCGCCTGGTGGAGTCCGTGCACACCGGCGAACGGCCGGCATGCGGGATTGCCGCGGCCTCATCCCACACCCTGTGCGTCAACGGCGTCCAGGAATCCGTCCCGGCGCCGGTCCCATTCCCGGAAGAGCTGGTCAACCGCGACGACCAGGGGGTCACCTGGGTCCAAGGCCTGATGTCCACCATGATCGCCTGCTACGACCAGTGGCGCCTGCCGAGCGAACTCGGCGGAGTGCCCTGGGCCAGTCCGGGCCGCATCATCGACCTCCGCAACTACCGCCGGTTCCCGGCGAACAACTAGCCAAACATAATTGAATTTGTCAGGTTAAATCCACCCTTAATGATGATATAACCTCCCGGGTGGAGGGGGGTAAATGTTCAGGAATCGGGCAAAGCGGGCCAGTGTTTTCACACAGGCATAGAAAAGGCATCAAAATCAAAATTAATCCCTTGCACTAACACGCAGCCGGTGATAGGTTTTATTGTCTTTTGCCGTTACAAGGCACAGGGAGTGCATCTGGTGGAAAAATACATTCTGCTGATAATCGGCGCGGTGCTGGTCAACAATTTTGTTCTGACGCGTTTTCTGGGAATCTGCCCTTTTCTGGGTGTATCGAAAAACATCCCGACGGCGCTGGGCATGTGCGCCGCCGTTGTTTTCGTGATGACCTGCGCCTCGGCGGTCACCTGGACCGTGGCGCGCTTCCTGCTGCGGCCGGACGGATTGCTGGGGATGGATCTGATTTACCTGCAAACCATTGTGTTCATCCTGGTGATTGCGGCCTTCGTGCAGATGGTGGAAATTCTGATTCGCAGGTTCAGTCCCCAGCTTTACCGCGCCCTGGGCATTTTCCTGCCGCTGATCACCACCAATTGCGCGGTGCTGGGCATGGCCGTACTGAACATCCAGCGTCAACACAGCTTTTGGGAAGCAGTGGTGTTCGGTTTCGGCGCCGCGCTGGGATTCGCGCTGGCGTTGATCATTTTCACCGGCTTGCGGGAAAAAATCGATCGGGCCGCGCCGCCGGCGGCTTTTCGCGGACCGGCCATCGGCCTGGTGACCGCCGGGCTGCTCAGCCTGGCTTTCATGGGATTTGCCGCCTTGATTAAAATGTGATAATGAATATTGATCTTGTCAATGCCATAGCCGTTGTGGGCGGACTGGGAGTTTTCTGCGGAGTGACGCTGGGCCTGGTGGCGCGTTTCTTTGGCGTCAAGGAAGATCCGCGGGTGGCGGCGGTGCGGGATGTGCTGCCGGGCGCAAACTGCGGCGCCTGCGGGTTCGCCGGATGCGACGACTATGCCAGGGCCCTGGTACTGCAGGGAGCTTCGCTCACGGCCTG
>JAIVGW010000001.1:0-1122 GCA_020201415.1 Lentisphaerota bacterium | reverse complement strand
ATCACCACCGACGGGCTGGCGCTGGTACACCCGGAATTGTGCATCAGTTGCGGAAAATGCGTGGCCGTTTGTCCGCGCCATATCATCCGCATGGTGCCGGAAAGCGCTGAAATTCACGTGTTGTGCTCATCCAAAGACCGTGGCCCGGTCGTGCGCAAGATTTGCTCGGTGGGCTGTATCGGCTGCACTCTGTGCGCCCGCCAGCAACCCGAAGCCATTCACATGGAAGGAGCGCTGGCGGTGGTCGACTATAAGCAACCGCTGACTGATGAAACCGTCATCGCCAAATGCCCCCAGAAAACCATTGCCAGGCGTCCGGGACGCCGGGAGGCGGCCACATGCGCGTAATCAAGGCTATCCACAAACCCAGGGGCGGCATTCATCCGGCTTATCACAAGAATCTGACCGCCGATCAGCCGGCACAGGCAATCCCCCTGCCCCCGACACTGTTTGTCAGTATGGCCCAGCATCTGGGAGCGCCGTCCAAGCCGCTGGTCAAGAAAGGCGATGCTCTGACCTGGGGACAACTGATCGGCGCCGCCGAAGGCTTCGTTTCCGCCGCCGTCCATGCTCCGGCGGCCGGCCAGGTACGCGCCGTGGAAGAGCATCCCGGCCCGGCCGGACGTCCGGTGACCACGGTGGTGATAGAAACCGCCCAGGCCGAAACGGCATACGAGGCGCCGCTGCCGCCCATGCCGGAATGGCGCAGCGCGGATAAAGCCGCCTTGATTGAACGCGTCAGCGCCGCCGGCATCGTCGGCATGGGCGGCGCGGGCTTTCCCACGCATGTCAAACTTTCACCGCCGCCCGGGAAAACCATCGACACCCTGCTCATCAACGGCGCGGAATGCGAACCTTACCTGACCGCGGATTACCGCCTGATGCTGGAGCAACCCGCCGCGGTCTGGTGCGGCGCGGAAATCATTGCCGCCATCCTGGGCGTAAAGCGCGTGGTTGTGGCCATTGAGGACAACAAACCCGACGCCATCCACGCCATGGAGCAGGTCATGCGCGGTGCCCCGGACTCGGCGGAACTGGCGATTCTGCCGACCCATTATCCGCAAGGGGCTGAAAAGCAACAGATCTATGCCATCACCGGGCGCGAGGTGCCCTCCGGCAAGC
>JAIVGW010000070.1 GCA_020201415.1 Lentisphaerota bacterium | reverse complement strand
GGTCATGGGCATGGAATTAACCGTACGAATGACATCATTCTGACGCAACCCGAAGGCATGGAACATTTCTGCTTCACCTTCAATGTCAAGTACGTACCCGGAAATACGGCTTTCCTGATAAACCGGTTTCAACGATGCGAATATTCTGGTCAGACGCTCGGTATCCGACATGACTTCCTGGTAATAATCCAGCAAGGCCGACCGGTTTAGCAGCCAGCGGCGGTCTTCCACACGTTTTCCGAAACGCGACAGCATGCCCATGTCCTCTGTCGCTGCATTAGACAACCCAGTCGTTTGATCGACAGACAACGACGTGGACGCAAAGCTCAGACTGAGGCGCTCCTCATGCTTGCCGCTGCGCAGGATAATATGGTCGGGATGGATGGCTGATACCACAATTCCGCTGCCCAGCACATCCCCCTCCCCCAGCAACTTCTGGTCGCGTTGCTCCAGATCGTCAATGATAGCCTTGCGTGACTGCCGGCTGCCGGCCACCGCAAAGAAAGTGCCCGCCAGCCGATAACGGCGGGCCAGGTCACCTTGTGTCGCACTACTGTCAACCGGCTGGAAAATACTGATGTCCCAGGCAGCGTCACCCGTAACCGTATGTTCCTTGTGAATTACAGTTGTATCATGATATTCGGTCGGTCGCGGCAGATTTAAAACATGGCTCACGATAAAAAATGTTGCGAAAACAACAATAATGCCAACGCCATACATCCATGCACGCAGATGCCGCTGCATCGTCCATCCGGATGTTTTAAAATCATTACGTGCCAATACCATGGAAACATTCTCTGAAGATAAAGGCTGGAGCTGTAAGCCGGATTCTGTACCCAATGAAGGGTGGCGATCATTTATCTATGCGATCAACCCGAAACCGCGTCGCACAAGGCGACATGAGCGGGCCACCCATCGGTTTCCTATTCGATCTTGCTCCGGACGGGGTTTGCCATGCGATCCACATTACTGATGGACCCGGTGGTCTCTTACACCACCATTTCACCCTTACCCTGCATAGCAGGGCGGTTTATTTTCTGCGGCACTTTCCGTCTCTTCCGATTAACGAAAGATCTCCCGGCACTACGCCGGGACGTCCTGCCCTATGGAGTCCGGACTTTCCTCACCGGCCCAAAAACCGGCGCGATCACCCGCTCCAGCCAAATTTATCCTCACCTTGCCTCAAACAACATGCGCCCGCAAAAAACACAGGTAATTATTGCAGCGGCTTTGCGCACATCGTGCATGACATGCGCCGGCAACTTCATATGACACCCGCCGCAGGACGTGTTGTTCTCCATGGGCACCAGGGCTTGATCTTGCTTGTTTGCCATAATGCGTTCATAAGCCTGCAGCCAGTCGGCCGGCACTGCTTCGGCAACTTGGCCCCGTTCCGCTTCATGCTCCTGCAATTCGCGTGACAGACTTTCCGAGCGCTCATCCATGCGGCTTAATTCGGCGCTGACCATCGCCTGCGCCTGCGCCAACTCATCGTCGCGTTGCCTGACCTGGAGACGCAGTCTATCCATCTCTTCCATACTTTGCAGTGCCTTGTCCTCCAATTGACTGATCTTACCCTCGATATGAGCAATCTCGTTGTTCAAGGCGCGGTATTCGGTGTTGGATTTTATTTGAAATTGCTGGTTGCGAAATTTGGCAATCTGCTGTTTATGCGCTTCTATCTCCAGTTCATTCTGCCGCAGTGCTGACTGGGCATTTTGCACACTTTCATGCGCAGTGGCAACGGCCTGTTTGCTTGCGGCCAGGGCTGTTTCCGCATGAGCTTTGCGTTGGGGAATTCCTTCCAATTCCTCCCGCCGCCGCATCATGGCCACATCCATTTCCTGGATGCGGCGCAACTGATCAATAATAGCCAAAGTTTCGGGTTTTTCCATAACATGCTATTATGCAATACACTGTTCAATCGACAAGCAAAATCTCAAAAAAACAGCATTTCATTTAAAGATCACCTGGTAGCGCTGACCCACAGCCTGGATATCGTGCACGCCGCGGGCGGCCGGGTCTGCTTCCTCAGCTAAAAGCGCATAATCGAATGACCGGCGCTCGCGGGCCGGAAGCCATTGGTAAGTCGGCTGCCCCTGGAACCGGTGCAGCGCGACCGACCGGCGCAGCCCGATGGGAAATGGAGAGTTGGAAAACTCCATACCACGGGTCAGTTCACGCCCCAGCCAAGGCGTCGTTTTGCGCGAATGATTTTCCTCCCACACGCCGGTCCAGGGATAATCCCGCGGATTCCAGACATAAGCCACCAGCAGACCCTGAGCAGGATGCATGGCGCTGAACCATGCCAGCTTTTTACGCTGATTCATTAAAACGGCGAAATAATCACCGTTACGACGGCGCCCCATGGTCCTCAAGTCGATTTTACGGCCGCGGGTGTCAGTCGCCATGGGCCAGGTGATGGGTTGGTCTTCCGGCAAACGCTGTGGTTGACCGAAATTTCCGGGGAAGGTGTGGGCTTTTTCGCCTGAAAGATCAAACACCGTGCTCACCGGTTCCAGAAAAGGGGCGCCGAATGTCACATGTTGACACATGGTGAAGGGCACATCGCAACGCGCCAGGTTGGTGACCTCATCGCGTATACGCACCTGGGTCGCATCACGGCGCAAAGTCAAGGTGCGCCGGACACGCATGCGCGCAACAGGCAATTCGCAGCCGTAGGTGAAGCGCAGCGCAGTATTTGTCACGTGGCGCGCCATCGCCCGCCAGCGCGTGACCGGCGCCTCACCATGCCCACTCAGGCCGGCCCGGGCTTCCGCCGGTGATGGATCACCAAAAGCGCCCAGACAGAGATTGTGTCCGCTGATGGAAGCCAGGAGTCCTGCGCCGTAACGCCCTGCCAGCCGGTTGCTGTATTGCCATGGTTCAATTCCGCGCCATCCCGGTTGCCAATAGGGGTTAATTTCCGGACGACTCTTGAGAAACAGCCCGGCCAGGTGTCCGCCGCCGGCCAGCACCACCAATTCCATACGGTCATTGGAAAGCCGCCAACCGCGCCGGCCGCGGAATGTTTCGCTCTTGATTTGCATGGCCGTCTCCTTTTCTTGGGGGTACCGTTGATTATTTGACGAAATTCCGCAATTTTTTGCTTGCGTCAACAAGCATTACCCGCAACCGTTCGGTTTCCGAGGCCCGGGCTCCTGCTTCGGACCACAATCCATCAAGCAAAGACATGCCTGCTGCCCCACCCTCCTCATCCTCCAGCATCCGTAACGCCGCTGCCGCGCCGAGCGCATAACGCTCCGGATTTATTCCGGCATCCAAAGCCACCCGCATGGTGCCGATCAGTCGGTCATCCCAACCAAGTTTGCGCCGGGGATCACGCACTACCCTTTCCACGGCGTCCCGCAGGGCGGGATTCATCATGCGCTCGAGTAAATCATCCACATATTCCCGGTAACCGGCGGGTGTAAACAGCCGGTCAATACCGGCATGCCGCCGGCAGAGCGCCGCACCGGATTCCTCGATAAACGCATCACGTCCCAGCTGCTGCAGCCCGGCATGGTTCCGGATATCCGCCATGAAGCGCAAACCGCGCAGACGGGCCAGGTACCCCAGCAATGCGTGAGTGGCGTTATGGCCATAAAGTTTAGCCTCCTCAAACGGCAGCAAATCCGCTTTTTCAGTGAAAACTTCAATACCGCGACGGAAGCCCGGCAGGGTAATGCGGGAAATCAGAATGCGGTTGAAAGCCTCCACCAGCAGGCAACGCCCGGTATCGCCAACCAGGCGCGCAAGCTTCTGTTCGCGCATCTGCTGTTCGTCAACCACCACCCCGCTCATTTTTCCGATCACCGTGTTAAGAAATTGCATGCGGCCAGGCAGAATTTCAGCCTGGTCGCCCAGATGCCGGTTCAATTTCTCTTCAAGAATTCCCGCGGCATGATTATGGTTTTCCGCCGTATACACCACACTGGCCCGGCGGCTACCGGCGGCAACGCGTAGTTTAAGACCTTCCGCCAGAATATCAACCACTGACCCCGGCTCGCCATCCCCGTAGAACTGCACACTGGGTAAAGCCGTGGCGATTTCATCGGCTTCAGCCACGGCTTCGACCAGACGCTGGCGGTCTGCGGGTATGCGGGGGTTGCAAGCCAGAACCGGCCCCACTTTATCACGATTGATGCCTTTGGCTGTGGCCACATTCACATGGAAATATCCATCACCCTCGCGC
>JAIVGW010000069.1 GCA_020201415.1 Lentisphaerota bacterium | reverse complement strand
CATCGTCCCATTGTGCCTGATGAATGTCGTAGAGCATGGTGCGCGAGGCGTTGGATGCATCGATCACATGCGCTTTTCCTCCAGTCAGTTTCCAGACGAGCCAACTATCCACGGTGCCGAAGGCGAGCCGGCCCGCGTCGGCAAGGCGCCGGGCTTCCGGTCGGTTGCCGAGGATCCAGCGCATCTTCGTGCCGGAGAAATATGCATCGGTCACGAGGCCCGTCTTCGCCCTGATGATCGCGTCGAACCCTTCCGCCTTGAGGTCTTCGCAGAAATCGGCCGTACGGCGGCATTGCCAGACAATGGCGTTACCAATGGGCTCGCCCGTCTGCTTGTCCCAGGCTACGACTGTTTCCCGCTGATTCGTGATCCCGATGGCGGCGATCGCCTTCATGGATACCTGCGCCTTGGAAAGAGTCTCCTGGATACTGGCATACTGCGTCTGCCAGAGTATCGCGGGATCCTGTTCGACCCAGCCCGAGCGGGGGTAGATGCACTCGAAGTCCATATTGGCCGACGCCACCACGGCTGCCTCGTGATCGAAGATAATGGTTCGGGAGCTTGTTGTTCCCTGATCGAGTGCCATGACGAGCTTGCGCACGGGACGTTCCTCTCCGATTAGAATTGTGGGTCATGCCCGTAATACAAGGCAAGGCCTGTTCCACCCGCCAAAGTCCAGTCATGCCAATCCGTCAGATTGTCGGCTTGCATGTCTTTCAGCGAATCCAAGCTGTTGCGAGGGAGAACTTCCTCGTGCATGACCGCCCCTCCTGCTTCAATATTTCACGCCAAAAACACATTGTTTTGCGTGATGAGTAGCGCGATGAGGAAACCAAGTCCAGAAAAGCATCCTGCCCGAAATAAGCAATCAGCAGGCGTACATCGTCAAGATCGCCGTATTCCAGAACACGTTCCACCAGCCATTCCGGGTGCGCCGACAAATCAACGGTGGAAATGTCAACATCCCAAAAAAGGCATCCAAGACGCTGGTGCAGATCAGTTTTATCCGGTCCATGACAACCCCGGCGCTTCTTTTTTGTGTTCATGTTTGAATTATATCAGACTGAAACTGACATCACAAATACAAAAAAAATGGTGCAAATCTTGACATGCGTTATTGCTTGCAGTAGTTTAGTTGCATGGAAAAAATAGAATCGGCTTCTTGCAAACGGATGCCTCGTTCTGCGCATGATTGCAGTGCCTACGGGTACAATGTCATTGATTACGGGGCGGTGGGTGATGGGCAGACTGTCAACACCGGGCATATTCAGAAGGCTATCGAAGACTGTGCCAAAGCGGGTGGTGGAACCGTTTATTTCCCGGCCGGCGCTTTCATCTCCGGGACACTTTTTCTAAAAAGTTACGTCACCTTGCACTTGGAGACCGGCGCCATCTTGCGGGGCAGCAAGGATGTCGGCGATTATCCGGTAACCGTGCCGCATGGCATATCCAAAAGCTCCGAATTCACCAGGAGTCTCATCTACGGGGAAGGGCTTGAATATGTCGGGATCACGGGTCACGGAATCATCGATGGTAATTCAGAGGGCTTTTTCCAGGATATGCAGGAACTCAGAGCATCGGACTACATGGCCTGGCGTAAACTGCGGCCGTTTAACGTTCGCCTCGTCGGCTGTGAACATGTGGCAATCCGGCAAATCACTCTGATAAACGCTTGTGCCTGGTGTGTGCATTTTAGGGGATGCAGGGACCTCCAAATCCGGGGAATCACCTTGAACAACAGGCGTAAGGGCGTCCCGAATGCCGATGGCATTGATCTAGATAGCTGCGAGAACGTCCGCGTTTCGGATTGCGACATCACCAGCAGCGACGATGCCCTGGTCATCTTCGGCAAGACATCCAAAAACATCGTCATCTCGAATTGTTTGCTCAGTTCCCATTGCCACGCATTCAAAATGTACAGTGCAGGCGCTTTCCAGAACATCGGTCTCAATAACTGTATCATACATGATACATATAGAGCCGGCGTATCACTGCAAATGCATAATGGGTGTCATCTGGAAAATTTATCGATATCCAACGTCATCATGGATAGAGTGAAATGCGCCGTCTGGATCCAGCAGTCCGAAAGCCCGGGCCACAAACCGGAGGGAAGTGTCTCCAACATCATCATCAGTAATATTCAGGCCACAAATGCGGACAGCATCGGTTGTATGATCACCGGCACGCCTGCGTGCCCGCTTAAAAACGTCACCTTGAGCAACATCCGGATAGCCTGCGAAGGGGGAGGCGCCAAAGAACTGGCGGAGCGTGAGATAGGGGAGTTGCCCGAGCACGATGAAAACATTTTCGGAAAAAAGTTACATCAGCGACTTAACAATCATAATCAGTTCGGCATGCTTCCGGCATACGGTTTCTATTGCCGCCATGCGGAGGGCCTGGTTATGGAAAACATCGCCCTTGCTTATGAATCAGCCGATTACCGGCCTGCCGTGTATTTCAAGGATGTAAAGAATGCCAGGTTGACGGGGCTACAGGCATCCTATGAGGAAGACTCCGGATCAATGATTGTGATTGATGGCTCGCGTAACGTTGTCGTCAGCGGCTGTGACGCCACCAGGAGCATTGGCGCTTTGGCCCGTATCATGAATGGAAGTTCCCATATACATTGTGCCGGCAACATTACAATTCTGAATACCTGGGCAGTTAAAAAAACATAGAGGGATTCCCATGGCTACCACACGTCCGAATATATTACTCGTCCTGTCGGACGACCACAGTGTACCGCATGTCGGGTGTTACGGGTCTCCGAATGTGAAGACCCCGAACCTGGATCGGTTCACGCTCCAGGGAATGCGGTTCAACCGCGCCTATACCACCTCGCCGCAATGTGCGCCCTCGCGTGCTTCGATATTCACCGGGCGATCCCCCGTGTCCCTGGGGGTCACGCGCTTCGCCCAGCCGGCCCGTCCCGACACGGTGTTCTTCACGGATATAATGCGTGCGAACGGCTATTTTACCGGCCTCATCGGCCGCAATCATCACCTGGCGGGACGTACGATACATACTCCGGTGGAACAGGAGGCATTGGAAGCGGCCGGGTTACTCTATGCCGAAAGCCGTTTTGATGTGGTCAACACATTCGGGACCAAGCTGGAGACCGGACTTGATCGGGTTCCGCAAGGTCTGAATGCATTTCTGGATGCCGTGCCGGGTGAGACCCCTTTCTGTCTATACCTCGGCTTTAATCAGCCCCATACCAAGTGGTCGGCAGACCATCCCGACTTTCAGCCCGATCCCGCGGCGCTCAAGTTGCCGGGGCATCTGCCTGATCTGCCCGAAGTCCGTCAGGACTATGCCCAATTCCTGAAGGATATTTTCGATCTCGATCGCGGATTCGGACGGGTGATGGACATCCTCGATCAACGCGGCCTGGCGGACAACACCATTGTGCTCTTCATGGGCGACAACGGGGAAGCGCTTATTCGAGGTAAGGGCACCCTGTACAATTCGGGCAACAACGTTCCCCTGCTGATTCGGTGGCCGGGTGTCGTGGAAGCAAACGCCGTCACGGATGCCCTGGTCAGCGGGGAAGATCTCGCGCCGACACTGCTTGATGTCGTCGGGCTCGAACCCGAGCCCCGAACGACCGGCGTAAGTTTCCTGCCGCTCTTGCAAGGGAAGCCTTTTGAGCCGCGGAAATATGCCTTTGTCGAACGCGGCTACCACGGTAGAATTGGTCCGATAGATCTCTCCTGCAACATGGATTTTTCGCGCGGAGTGGTATCTGATCGCTACTTCTTCATCTACAATACAACGCGTGAGAAACCCTTTGCGCCCGTGGATGTCAAAGGTCTGCCCATGTGGGAGGCGACAGTGAAAGCCCATGAAAACGGCACGCTCAGCTCCGAGCACGAACGGATTTACTTCGGGCCGCGTCCGATGTTCGAGCTGTATGACCTACATACCGATCCCGACCAGTTCAACAACTTGGCGGATGATCCCGCGCACAACGCCGCGGGCATTGAATTGCGCGACGTCCTCACGCAATGGATGATACGCGAGCAGGACTATCTGCCCCTGCCCAACTACACGGGTAAGCGGGGGGCGTCCTGATCATATTGGCCCCCTGATCCTTGATCAAAAAATGGCGACAAGCAGGACCTAGTCATAGGCCGCCGCGCCCGGCCGCCGCGGGTCGCCAGGGCGCAAAATACTCGTGCAGTCCCGGCGCATCGTATTC
>JAIVGW010000068.1 GCA_020201415.1 Lentisphaerota bacterium | reverse complement strand
GGGTATTCAGAGCATTGCCCAGTTTCATTCCCGAAGCCAGCAGGTCGCTCAATTCCGTGGTAAAGACCAGCATCTCGCGCGCATTCAGACGCGGACGGTGGTCGCGGCGCCAACGCAGGCCCTTGAGCGGTATCTGACGCACCCGCTGCGCCTTGACGCTCTGTTCCTCCACGCGCACCGGGACATGGCCTTTGCGCTCAATCTGTATGAGCGCACCATGCCGATCCTGAGCCTCCACGGTGCCATCAACCTTTTCACCGGTCAAGGTCCTGGCAGTATAAACAAAAACGGGCATATCCCTCCCCCGGCAGATCCTTCAATCCCGCGCCACGATGTCCGCGCCCAGACGACGCAAACGCGCCGCCACATTTTCGTAGCCACGATCAATCACCTGGGCATTGCTGATAGTCGTCTCGCCGCGCGCCGCCAGGGCCGCCACCAGCATGGCCATACCGGCCCGGATATCGGGGCTGGCCACCGGCAGCGCATTCAAGCGAGCCGGACCGGTCACCACCACGCGATGCGGGTCGCACTGCACGATACGCGCGCCCATATCAATCAGGCGATCGACGAAATACAGACGGCTCTCGAACATCTTTTCAAAAAACATGGCCGTACCCTGCACCTGGGTCGCTAAAACAATCGCCACGCTCATCATATCCGAAGGAAAGGCCGGCCAGGGCCCATCCTCGATCTTCGGCACCGCGCCATCGGCATCCGCGCACAGGCGCCGGCGGCGCATGGGCCGCAGTCTCAACCGATCGCCCTGATGTTCCAGGGGCATCCCCAGAATCTGCAGCGGACGCCGCAAAGGCGCGATGGACGCCGGCGTCACGCCCGACACCTCAAGCTCGCCGCCCGTCACCGCCGCCGCCGCCATGAAACTGGCAATCTCAATATGGTCGGCACAGACCGTATGCCGCGCTCCGTGCATTTCACGCACACCGGTAATACGAAGAAAATTTGTGCCCAAGCCGCTGATGCGGGCGCCCATGGCCTGCAACAGCAACCCCAGATCCTGCACATGCGGCTCACAGGCGGCATTGAAGATGGTAGTCTCACCATCCGCCAACACGGCAGCCATCATGGCGTTTTCCGTGGCCGTCACACTGGCTTCGTCCAGCAGCATGTCCGTCCCGCGCAAACGCCGGGCGCTGAAAGTATAGGCGCGATCGACGGCAATCCGCGCACCCAGGGCCCGCAATGCCAGAAAATGCGTATCCAGACGCCGCCGTCCGATCACATCGCCACCCGGCGGCGACACCGTCACCCGGCCGTAGCGCGCCAGCATCGGCCCGGCAAACAGCAGTGAGGAACGCACACACCCGCACAAGGCCGGATCCAAGACCCGCTTGCGCACACCAGCCGCGCACAGGGTCAGCCTATGGCCCTGCAAACACACCGCCGCGCCCAGATCCTCCAGGATCGCCAGCATGGTGCGCACATCCTCGATCAGAGGCACATTGCGCAGCACCACCGGATCATCCGTCAGTAGACAAGCCGCCAGCATCGGCAGCACGGCATTCTTATTGCCGGCCGGCCGCAGTATTCCGCGCAGCGGCCTTCCGCCCTGGATAATCAGACGGGACATTTTATCAGCCCTGCAACATTTCCCTGGCAATCTTGACCACATTGTCCGGCGTAAACCCTAACTTCTCCGCCAAAACCTTGTAGGGCGCCGAAAGACCAAACCGTTCCAGACCCAGCATCCGGCCCTTGGGTCCGATGTAACGTTCCCAGCCCAGACTGACGCCGGCCTCCAAGGCCAGACGCAACTTACAGGAAGGCGGCAGCACTTTACGCCGCAGTTTTTCCGGCTGGCGCTCGAACAGCTCCCATGAGGGCATACTGACCACACGTACATTTACGCCATCCGCCGCCAGCGTCTCGGCCGCCTTCAGGGCCAGCTCCACCTCAGAACCGGAAGCGATCATAATCAACTGCGGCTTGCCCTTGCCGCTCTGCCACAGGACATAGGCGCCCTGCTCCAGCATAGCCGCCTTGGGATACTTGGTGCGGTCGATCACCGCCAGATTCTGCCGCGTCAAAAGGAGCGCCGTCGGCCCGGCGGTATTCTTCAAAGCCGTCACCCAGGCCGCGCCGGTTTCCGTAGGATCCGCCGGCCGGATGACCGTCATACCCGGTATAATCCGTA
The DNA here is from genome assembly GCA_020201415.1 of Lentisphaerota bacterium. Classification (GTDB taxonomy): domain Bacteria; phylum Verrucomicrobiota; class Kiritimatiellia; order JAAZAB01; family JAAZAB01; genus JAIVGW01. The sequence continues at coordinate 2,051 of JAIVGW010000068.1, read as the reverse complement.
ATGAGGCGGTCTGTTCCACCGGCTCATGTGTGGGTCCATCCTCGCCGACATAGAAGCTGTCATGCGTGAAGACATAGATCACCGGCAGCTTCATGATTGCCGCCAGACGCACCGCCGGTCTGCAATAGTCCGCAAACACGAAGAACGTCGCGCCGTAAACGCGCAGCCCGCCATGCAGGGCGATGCCGTTCATAATCGCGCCCATGGCATGCTCACGCACACCAAAATGGAAGTTGCGGCCGGCATATTGATGCGGGGCGATATCGCCCGCGCCCTTGATAAGCGTACAGGTGCTCGGCGCCAGGTCCGCCGAACCGCCCACCAGGTATGGCACCGCCTGGGCCAGCTTCTGAATGACCGCTTCCGACGCCTTGCGCGTGGCCACCGGCTTTTCCGGATCGAAATCCGGCAGAAACTTGTAGAGATCCACGGGCATTTCCAGATTATAACCCGCCTGCCAGGCCTTGGCCTGTTCCGGACACGCGGCGCAATAGGCCTTGAAATCGGCCTCCCAGTCGTCACGCACCTTCTGCCATTCCTGGCGGCGTGCTTCAAAGATGGCGCGCACCTCGTCCGAAACGTAAAAATCCTGATGCTCGGGCAGGCCCAGGTTGCGCTTGGTAGCCTTGACCTCATCAGGCCCCAAGGGCGCGCCATGCGACTCGGGTGTGCCGGCCAGGTTGGGGCTGCCCTTGCCGATGGTGGTGCAACCGATGATCAGAGTCGGACGCTCCTGCTCCATGCGCGCACTGATCAACGCCTGGTCCAAAGCTTCGTAGTCATGTCCATCCACCTCGATCACATGCCAGTTGTAACCCTCAAAGCGTTTGCGCACATCATCGCTGTAAGCCAGGTCCGTCGACCCTTCAATCGTAATGCGATTGAAATCGTAGAATATTACCAGCTTATTCAGCTTCAGATGGCCGGCCAGCGAAAACGCCTCATGCGAGATACCCTCCATCATGTCGCCATCGCTGCACAGGGCGTAAGTGTAATGATTCACCGGCTTATGCCCATCGCGATTAAACCGCGCCGCCAGCATAGCCTCCGCCAGCGCCATACCCACGCCATTGGAAGCGCCCTGCCCCAACGGACCGGTGCTGGTCTCCACGCCCGCCGTCAACCCATGTTCCGGATGACCCGGCGTCAGGCTGCCCCACTGACGGAATCTGGCCAACTCTTCCAACGGCAGATCATAGCCCGTGAGATGCAGCATGCTGTATAGCAGCATACTTCCATGTCCGGCTGACAGGATGAACCGATCGCGATCCGGCCAGGCCGGATCGTTGGGGCAATGGCGTAAATGCTTCAGGAACAACACAGAAGCATAATCAGCCGCACCCATCGGCAATCCCGGATGTCCGGAATTCGCCTTCTGCACCCCATCTATTGCAAGACCCCGCACCGTATTGGCAACCAACTCGAAATTCATACCACACCTTTCCATAACAGAGTTTACCAATCATATCACACGCAGCCGCAAAGCCGCTTGCCATAATCAATTCGAAGCATTATAACGTGAAGATACGGGGAATGCAATTATTTTGGAGTGCGGCGGCTCGACGCCGCTTTTCCTGGTAGGGACGTTTCTCCGAAACGTCCGCGGACGGCTCGGAGAGCCGTCCCTACCGCAAGGATTTTTCAAGAGCCTCTTTGGAGTGCGGCGGCTCGACGCCGCTTTCCGACAGAAAGAGCTTGCCTGAGATGTCAATTATGGCATATTTAACCCTTGTCACCGCAAAAAACACTCCGGTAGCTCAGCTGGACAGAGCAACGGATTCCTAATCCGTAGGTCGTGGGTTCAAATCCCGCCCGGAGTACCACCTTTTTCCAAGCAATAACAAGCGTTTTGCCCTTTATTCATGCGGGTATGGTGAATATTGTCATTATATGATGGTGTGCTTGGCCGTATGTAGGTAGATTGCAGTGGTGGAGATGTCCGCATGGCCAAGTAAATCCTGAACGTCCCGGATGCCCACACCGCTCGCCAGCAGGTGTGTCGCGAAACTGTGGCGCAACGTGTGGGGTGAGACGCGCTTATCGACCCCCGC
>JAIVGW010000067.1 GCA_020201415.1 Lentisphaerota bacterium | reverse complement strand
GCATCAGTTCCACCGACACCCGCCGTGCTTCGCGGGCGGCGCGCGTATTGGTGCGGACTACCATGCCCTCCGCGGCCTGCGTCACACATGAAGGTTGCAAAGCCCGGGCGCCTTCCACTTCCACCAGACAGACCCGGCAGGAGCCCGGGTTGGAAACGCCGTCCATATAACAAAGTGTCGGAATCTTGATCCCGGCTTTCGCCGCGGCATCCAACAGGGTCGTGCCCGGTTTGACGCTGACTGCTTGATTGTCTATCGTGATATTGATCGGCATAATTATATCCTCGTTTACTAATGTTTCATATTGTCAAAATGTTGCTCGCTTCAAACCGCTGCCTGCAAAGTCTCGCGCCGGTTGCGCGGCTGGCGCGGACGGACCGCCTGGGCGTCCACGCCCAGCATGATCTCGTCCCTGAAGTAGCGCCAGGCCGACATGATCGGCGCCGCCGGCGACTGGCCCAGGGGACAAAAAGCGCTGGACTTCAGCATCAGGGCCACCTCCTGCATCAACAAGGGATCGTCCCGGTAGGCGCAGCCGTCCTTGAGTCGCCCGGTAATGTCGCGCAATACACGCATGCCGTTGCGGCAGGGATTGCAGCGGCCGCAGGACTCGTGATAGAAGAAACGCAGGCATACATGCAGGAAATCGCGCAAATTGACGGTTTCATTCATAATCAGGATCGCCCCGGAGCCCAAAACATGTCCGACTTTCTGCAAGGCATCATAATCCAAAGGAACATCCAACATCTCCGCTCCCAGAATATCGCCGGCTGTCCCGCCCAACTGGGCCATGTGGAATGATCCAGCCTGCATGCCGCCGCCATACTCATTGATGATTTCGCGCAGAGTAACCCCGGTGGGCACCTCGATTAGACCCGGCCGCCGGATATGGCCCAGAATTGTGTAAACCTTGGTGCCCGGCGTTCCCGGCGTTCCCAGCCCGCGGAACCATTCTCCGCCACGCCGCATGATCACCGGCACATTTGCCAAAGTTTCAACATTATTGACATTGGTGGGACGGCCGCGGAAACCCACCTGGGCCGGGAAGGGCGGTTTCAGCCGCGGCAGACCGCGCTTACCTTCCATGGACTCGATCAGAGCCGTTTCCTCGCCGCAAACGTAGGCGCCGGCCCCCTTGCGGATTTCCACATTAAAATTGAAATCGCTGCCGAACAGCTTGCGCCCCAGCATCCCGAATTTACGCGCCTGCTCAATGGCGCGCTGCATGCGATCAATCGACAGTCGGTATTCACCGCGAATGTATATGTAGCCGCGGGCGGCGCCAATCGCGTAACCGCAAATCGCCATGCCTTCCAGCACTTTATGGGGATCGCCTTCCATGATCAGACGGTCCTTGAAGGTGCCGGGTTCCCCCTCATCCGCATTACAGATGACATATTTCTCACGGGCTTTGACCGGCGCGCAGAAGGCCCATTTCAGACCGGTGGGAAAACCCGCCCCACCCCGTCCGCGCAAACCGGAAGTCTTGATCTCGTCAATCACCTGTGTGGGCGTCATCTCCGTCAGCACCCGGCCCAATCCCAGGTAGCCGTCATTGGCAATGTACTCTTCAATGCGCTCAGGGTCTATCCGGCCACAGTTTTCCAGAACTATCCGGCCATGCCGCTGGGTATGACGGGCGTCCGCGTCATCCGGAGCAGGCGGCGGGACCTCGCCCTCCAACAGTCGGCGCTGATAAACACGGCCCTTGACAAAATGCTCCGCAACAATGCGCGGCACATCATCCATGGTCAAATTACCGTAAACCAGGCCATCCGGCTGCACGGCCGCCAACACCCCGGCATCGGCCGGCCCGAATGAACCAGTTTCTATCACCTGCACTTCGTCGGAAAGGCCCAGGCGCCCGATTTCCGCGGAAAAGCAATTCTTGATTTCCCGGGCCCCGGCGATTACGGTGTTGGCATCTATTGCAATCAGTACAAATATACGCGTTCTCGACATAACTTCTCCTTCGCGGGATAAACGGCCCCGTCAGGCGGACTGCCGCATCATTTCATCGATAATAGTCTTAACCTTGGCCTCCGTCAGATTGCCGTAAACAACCTCGTCAATCATCATGGCCGGGGCAACACCGCACACGCCCAGACAACTGGTCGTCTCCAGGGTGAACATATGATCCTGTGTCGTCTGCCCCACTTTGACGCCCAGCTTCTGCTCCAGGGCCCGGAGAATGTTGTCAGCCCCCTTGATGTAACAAGGCGGACTTTCACACAGGCGGATTACATGACGGCCCCGGGGCTGAAGACTGAACATGGTGTAGAAGGAAGCCGTCCCGACAATTTCCGACACAGGCAGGCACATGATCTGCGACAGCTGTTGCAAATCATTTTGGTGCAGAGAATTATCCGCTGTAAAATCCTGAATATCATGCAGAATATTCAAAAGATTTTCGCGATGGTTTCCGTGTTTGTCAACGATTTCAGCAATGCTCATCTTTACCCCCTAATGATGCATCCTGCCGCAGGACACTCATTTGCAATCACAACGCAGACACCGGCCGGCTTCACGCACAGCCTCATCGCGCGTAATGGTTCTTTCAACCTCCACACTTATCAGACGTTCCGCCGGCGATAGCAGCGGATATTCCACTGGCAGTAATTCATCAATTTCCTGCTCCATATTAACCGCCACATCTGGAAGCTCCAGTTTTTCCCAGAAATACTCGCGTTCACCCGGCTGGAGATATTGATCAATGGCACGGGCCGCTTTCTGTCCGGCGGCGATACCCTCAATCACAGTGGCCGGCCCCGAAACCACGTCGCCGCCGGCGAATAGCCCGGGCACGGGCGTGGCGCCGGTCTTGACATCGGCATTCAGCCAGCGATCATTAATCGCTGGCGCGAATTCACTTTCGGTCAATACGGATTTTGGATCCGGCTCATGACCGATGGCCAGCAGAATGGTATCAACAACATATTCCTGATCGGCGCCTTCGTCCCACGTTCATGGGTTGACTGCGCGCCGCCTGCTCCAGAAATGCGGTGCCCGGATAAACGCCCGGCAGATCCACGCCCGGAATCTTCGGCATAATTTCATGCCCGGCGCCCGAAGACATGAAAAACGCCTCAAACCCTTGCGCCCGCAAATCGGCCATGCTGATATCGCGCCCAACGGCCACACCGGTTTTAATCTTCAGGCCGAGCCTTTCCAGATTGCTGATTTCCTTGGCTAGAATCTTGCGCGGCAAACGGTAATCTGGAATGGCATAGCGCATCAAGCCGCCGGACTCCTCCCGCCGTTCAAACACCGTCACATCATAGCCCAGCAAGACCAGGTAATAACCGCAACTGAGCCCGGCGGGACCGGCCCCGATCACCGCCACTTTGCGGTTGTTGGCCGGAACCTTGGCCGGATACAGTTCGCTATAGTCATCCCGCAGATCGCTCATAAAGCGTTTGACGGCGCGCACGGCCAGAGGACCTTCGAGATCGCTGCGGCGGCACTTGTCGATACACCACTGCGGACAGACACGCCCACAGATGGAAGGAAACGGATTATTGCGGAGATGCACGCGCAGGGCTTCTTCAAAATTGCCCTCCTTGGCATAGGCCAAATAAGCCGGCACATTGACCGAGGCGGGACAGGCATTACTGCAAGGGGCATGCATAATCGACTGGCACACGCCGGCCCGGCAATGGTGGTCTTTAATGTGCTCAATATATTCCTCACGGAAATACCGCAGGGTGGACAACACGGGATTCGGCGCCGTCTGACCCAGTCCGCACAGCGAAGACTTCTGGATCACACCAGCCAGTTCCTCCAACCGCTCCAGATCCTCCATGGTGCCCTGGCCGTTGCAGATACGGTTGACCAGTTCCAACATGACCCTGGTTCCGACCCGGCAGGGCGTACATTTACCGCAGGATTCCTCGGCGATGAATTCCAGGAAGTAACGCGCGAGGTCAACCATGCAAGTGTCCTCATTCATGACCACCAGGCCGCCCGAGCCCATGATGGCGCCCAGTTGCGGCAAGGACTCATAGGTCACCGGCGTATTCAGATGCGCGGCGGGAATGCAACCGCCGGAAGGACCGCCGATCTGCACGGCCTTGAACTTCTTGCCATTGGGAATGCCGCCGCCCAGATCATAAACAATCGTGCCCAGCGGCATACCCATCGGCACTTCAACCAGACCGGTGTTGTTGACGTCCCCGGCCAGCGCAAAAACCTTCGTGCCCTTACTTTTCTCCGTCCCCAACCGGGCATAAGCCATGCCTCCATTAAGAACGATATAAGGCACATTGGCAAAAGTTTCGACATTGTTCAGCACCGTCGGCCGGTCGAACAGACCCTTGACGGCGGGGAACGGCGGCTTGGGGCGCGGCTCGCCGCGCCGGCCTTCTATGGAATGCATCAACGCGGTTTCCTCACCGCAGACAAAGGCGCCTGCTCCCATGCGGATTTCAATATTGAAATCGAATCCGGAGCTGAACAGATTTTTACCCAACAGCCCCATCTCACGAGCTTGAGTAAGCGCTTTTTCAAGGCGCTGGATCGCCAGCGGATACTCCGCGCGCACATAGACAAACCCCTGATTCGCTCCCACGGCATAGCCGCAGATGGTCATGGCTTCGATCAAGCTGTGCGGATCGCCCTCCAGCAGGCTGCGATCCATAAAGGCGCCCGGATCGCCCTCATCGGCGTTGCATACCACGTATTTGGGCTTGCCCGGCTGGTCGGCCGTGGCGCGCCACTTGATCCCGGTGGGAAACCCCGCGCCCCCGCGGCCACGCAAACCGGAAACGGTGATTTGTTCAACAACCTGGGGAGGCGCCATGTTCGTGAGCGCCTTGCCCAGGGCCTCGTATCCGCCGGCGGCGATGTATTCCCGGATATCTTCGGGATCGATATTGCCGCAATTGCGCAGAGCAATCTTCTCCTGCAAACGGAAAAAATCGATCTCGTTCATGGCCTGCACCAGTTCCTGCGTACTGGGCTTTTTGTAGAACAAGCGCTGGACCACCCGTCCCTTGAGCAGGTGTTCCTTCACGATTTCCGCAACATCCTCGGACTTGACCTTCTGATAAAATACACCTTCGGGATAAATCACCACAATCGGACCGACCTCACACATGCCCATGCAACCGGTAGTGATCAGACCGACTTCTTCATTCAACTGCTGTTCGCCCAACTCCCGCTGAAAGGCATCCCGCACGCTTTCAGTGCCGGAGGAAATACACGCGCCACCCGCACAAAGCAGGACCTGGGCCCTGAACGCTTTTTTCATATCCTGACTTCTCCAAAGGCGGGCCGGGCCCGCAATTATCCGGGCACCTCCGGCACCCGCTTTATAAACCAACCGCCCCGCTGCTCCCGACCGGCAACGGCGGTCCTATTCATATTGATTCAGAATGCCCGTCAGTTTGTTGGCGGTCACCCGTCCATGCACATCACTATTAACCATAATCACCGGCGCCAGGCCACAGGCGCCAAAACAACGTTGAGTGGTTATGGAAAAACGTCGGTCGGGTGTGGTCTCCCCCATCTTGATGCCCAGTTTTTCCTGCAACGCCTCCAGAACTTTTTTGGCGCCGCGCACATAACAGGCCGTGCCCATGCAGACATTAATAGTATGCCGGCCGCGCGGCTGCATGGAAAAATAATGATAAAAAGTCACCACCCCCAGCACTTCACTTACCGGCAATCCCAGTTGGTCAGCCACATGCTGATGCACATCCGGCGGGAGGTAACCAAATAGTTCCTGAGCTTTGTGCAACACCTGGATCAGTGAATTGCGTCCGCGCTCATGACTCGCGATAAATTCATCCAGTTCATTCCAGACCGCGGCGTTACATTGTCCTTCGCAGGCGCAAGCCGTTGTGTTTGAATCAGTCATAACCATCCTCATCCGAAAACCAGGCTGTCCACCTTACGGCCGCCCACAATATGTTCCTGTACAATCTTCCGCGCCGCCGCGGCATCCACTTTGCCGTAGCGCACAGCCGGCTGCCCCGCAATCTCCACATCCACCAGCGGCTCACGCTCACAAAAGCCGGCACACCCGGTCGCGGTCACCGCCACATCGTTAATTCCGGCCTGCTCCAACTCCCCCATCAAGGCCTGCATGGTCTCACGCGCGCCGGCGGCTATGCCGCAGGTGCCCATGCCCACGACGATTTTAGCACGGTGGTTGCCGGACCGTATTTCCATACTCTTGCGAACTTCATCACGGATTTTGCGTAATTCATCAAGATTCTTCATGCCCCGTCTCCTTCCTGGTTGTTACCGGCAACCCAGCGGCGCCGATGATCAAAATCACGGATTATTCCGGTAAAGACAATTCCGACAAAGCCTCGCGCAGCGATGTGGATATAGATTTATGGACTTTAGGATTGGAAAAGTCAATCCCATTAATCTCGGTTTTCAGTTCCCAGGTATTCAAAACTACCTGATGATCAGCACCCACCCGCACGATCAGATTAAGCGCAGGCCATGATGCCAGAGCGGTGGCCAGCACATCATCCAACCCGCCCAGCGGCTGGGCATCGATATGCTGCAAGTTGAAAGACGCCTCAACCTCCACACCGCCGGCTTCAGGACTGCGCACCTGCATGCCGCCCCCGGCATGTTCCGCGGCCATGCGCAACAGGGCCAACCCCAGCCCCACCGGACGTTCGCGGCGGGTGGTGGAAAAAGGATCGGTGGGATCAAGCCTGACGGCCGGCGGCAGACCCGGGCCATTGTCCACAATCCGCATGTGGAAAACCGATCCCCGGCGTTCTAAATCCAGCGTCACACCAGTGGCGCCGCCCTTGGCTGAATTCTCCAGAATATCCAGCAGATGCAGAGCTATTTCCTTCATGCCACCCCCATTCCGCGTAAATAACCTACCAAATCCGCCAGACTGCCGTCGGCGCCGTCCACGAGCGGCAGACGGTTAATCACCCGCCCGATATCTTCCAGAAAATGCGCATCCGAACCGGTGATGACCGGCAGACCGGCATACCGGCAACCCAGCCGGTAATTTTCTCGCACCCATTGCGGATAAGCTATTTCCAACAAATCGAACCCCGGTCCGGCATCCACCGCGCCTAACTGGCTCCAGAGACTGAACCTATGACGGAAAACATGCGCCGGCACCACCCATCCCCGGCGATCATGGATTTCGCGCACCAGGCGTTCCAGGCTGAGGTCCGCACCCACCTGG
>JAIVGW010000300.1 GCA_020201415.1 Lentisphaerota bacterium | reverse complement strand
GCTGAAGCCGATCTTTGCCGGACGGTGACGGAAGGCGTGGGCGGCTGTGTGCTGAACCTGGCCGGCCGCACTTCTTTGACGGAGCTGGCGGCGGTATTGTCCTGCTGCAGTCTGGCGCTGACAAATGACAGTGGCGGGATGCATCTGGCCACGGCCTTGGGGATTCCGGTGGTGGCGGTGTTTGGGGTAACCGATCCCTGCCGTACCGGTCCGCTGGGGGTGCGGGTCCGGGTTTTGCAGGACAGTGCACGATGCGATCGCGACTTGGGGCGGCACCTGGAGCATGCCGCTGCCGCCCTGGCGCGCATCACCCCTGCGCGGGCGGCGGAGGCGGCGCTGGAATTGGCCGCGGCGGATGTCTCCGCCCCGCAGCCCTGAAGCATGTGCGTAAAGCTGTATCACAGTCGCTTGAATAATAACATGCATAGATCAATCTCCAGATTATCCAATAGTCCCCTGGTTGTGGCTCTGGGCGTTTTCTGCGGTTTGGGCGCGCTTTTCGGCCTGGGCTTGTGGATGCGGCTGTCGGTGCTGGAGGCGCAATATCGGTTGCATGGCGCCGACCTGCCGTTTACCCTTGAAAGTGCGCTGGAGTTTCGTTACGTGCGCATGTTTTATGACGGAGCTGGTTTGCCCGAGCATGACGCCAAGGTGCAGGCGCCCGAAGGGGTTGATCCGCGCGCCACCTATACCATTGCCGCGGAGCCGGTGTACGCCGGTCTGGCGCGTTTGTTGCCGAAGCGCTGGTCGTTGACCGGGCGGGTGCGGTTCATTGCGGCGGCCTGGTTCTGCCTGGGGATTCCCTGGGTGGCGCTTTGGTTGTGGTGGTGGTTGCGTTCCCTGCCGGCGGCAGGCATCGGCGCGGCCTACTATGCGGTGGGCCTGGCATCCGTCATGCGTTCAACCGGCCAGGAACTGTCCCATGAAAACTTTGCCCTGCCGCTGCTGGTGGCGGCGTTGGCCTGCAATGTTCTGGCGGAAAAAGCGCTTCGCCGTGGTGTCTGGTTGGCAGCCGGTGCGCTTTCCGCCTTGTTTTTAGCCTTGGCGCTGATGAGTTGGGATTTGATCCAGTTTTATATTTTCATCTGGGTGCTGTTGCATTATGTCCGTTTGTTGCGCGGCAGTTATTTTCAGGACCGCCGCCGGGTCTGGCGTTGGGTTATGACCCTGGCGGCGCTGCTGGCCGCCGCCTTGCTTAATCCATACCTGCGGGCGCATGCCTTCGTTTACGCCCCGGCCATATTGTTCGCCTGCGGCATGCTGCCCGCGCTGCTGTGGCCGTCCGCCAGCCGGCCCCGCCCTAAACTGCTTTTCTGGGTGGCGGTTTTACTGCCACCGGTCCTGGGCTGGCTGGGGCTTTGGCTGTCCGGCGGGTACGGCGAGGCCTACGGACATTTCGGGGAATTGCTGTTCGCCAAGCTCAGGTTTCTCAATCAGAAACCGGCGAATCCCGCCTGGTTGACGTTTGATCAGCGCATTCTCTGGGTGCCGGCCCTTAATTCTGTAAATTGGGGCTTGACAAAAATGCTGTTTCCTGCAACAATCGTGCCAATTGGTTTGTCAGTAGTCCTGACGCTGTTATTCGCCCGTCGGCGGGCCGATCCTGAAATTATTCATCTGCTTGTTTTTTTTATTGCCGGCGCTTTCTGCTTCTGGCTATTCATGCGGTTCCATGTTTTTCTGGCCTTGGCCGCGGCTTTGTTGTTGGGATGGCTGGTATGGTGGAGCGGCCGGCGGCGTTGGTGGTGGCGTGCGGTTTTGCTGGCATGGTTGCTGGTGACGGTGTATCTGGAAGGGTTGCATACCCTGCGGGGCGCCGAGCGCTGGGGAGCTCATCCCGGATACCTGGCGCAGAAACGGGAACTATTGGTGTGGCTCCGGGATAATGTGGCCGAGGACGTGATACTGGCGAATTTCGGCATCAGCGCTTATCTGCTGGCTTATGGCGATTATCCGATTGTATTGCATCCCAAGTTTGAGACGATGGAAATCCGCGAGAGGGTCCGCCAATATGGCGAGCATCTTTTCAAGCAGCCGGAACAGCAGCTGCGTGATTGGGCCGACCGGTATCAGGCGCGTTATTATGTTTATTCGCTGGGGGAGTTCGCCGATTATCAGGTTGACTGTCAGATGCGGTACTTTGTGGATGCGCTGGATCCGCCGCCTGCAGCGGCCGCGCGCCTGTTTGAATATGATCCGCGGCGTGGCCGTTATTTCGTCTATTTATGGGGCAATGCCAAGTATCGCTTGTTCCGTATTGTGTCCGGGGAGGATGAGCGTACGGCCGCCGGACTGGCCGACCGCTCCAGGCGTCAGCTTGAGCGTGGGGCATTGGATGAGGCCGAAAGTCTTGCACAACTGTCATTGATGTACGATCCGCATAATACCGAAGCGGCGCGAGCCATGTTGCGGGTGGATGCCCTGCGATGATCGCGCACGCCGAATCCGCGGCCGGAGGATTGAAGATGGCCTGCTTGTGTATTACCGGAGGGATTGCCTGCGGCAAGACCGCGGTCGGGCGGTGCCTGGCCGCCCGGGGCGTGACTGTGATTGAGGCCGATGAGGTGTGTCATGCCCTGTTGCAGCCTGGCCGTGAGGTACACGACCGGGTGGTGCGGGAGTTTGGGCCGGGCATTCTGGCGTCCACGGGGGCGATCGACCGGCAATTGTTGGGCAAGGTGGTCTTTCATGACCGCCGGCTGTTGGGGAGGTTGAATGAATTGATGCATCCGCCGGCGCGCGAGTTTATTCAAAGGCGCCTGCGGGAATTGACCGGACTGGCGGCGGTGATTATTCCGCTGTTGTACGAAGTTGGATGGGAAGCTGATTGGGAGACGGTGGTCTGTGTGAGTGCGTCGCATGAATTGCAGCGGCGGCGCCTGGCTGGCCGTGGTCTGGAGCCTGCGGCGGCAGCCGAGCGGCTGGCGGCGCAGTGGCCGGTGGAAGTAAAGATGCGCCGGGCGGATCATGTGATTTATAACTCGGGATCGATGGAAGCCCTGGAGCGGCAGACGCTGTTCTTGTGGCAGCGGTGGTTGGTTATGCAGGAGAAAGAAAGAAATGGAAGAAAAGAAACACAATAATGATGATTCCCGGCCGCGTCGGCCTCACCGTAACGCGCGCTATCACAACAAAAAGTCGTCGTCGCGGTATTATGCCGACACGCCGCCGCGCTCCAATGGCCAAGCGCCCCGCGCCAACGGCCAGAACCAGCCCGGGCCCCGGGATTACCCTCCGGACGAACCGCGTAACCCGCCGGAAGATGCCGCCGAACAGCCTGCCGTTGGTGAAGAAGGCGCACCCGAGGCTGCGGCAGAAAGGCCGGCCGGCAAGGTGTTGAATCTTTCGGAATTGCAGCGCATGACCGTGCCGGAACTCAACCAGCTGGCCGATTATTTCCGGCTGGTTGACCTGGGTGCTTTGCGCAAGCATGAGCTTATTTTTGAGGTGCTCAAGGCCAACGCCCGTTGCCGCGGCACAATTTTCGGTCAGGGCGTACTGGAAATTCTTCCTGATAATTTCGGCTTCCTGCGCTCGCCATATTATAACTATCTGCCCTGTCCGGAGGATATTTACATTTCGCCATCGCAAATTCGCAGGTTTGCCCTGCGCACTGGCGACCTGGTGGAGGGTGAAATCCGTTCGCCGAAGGACAAGGAGCGCTTTTTCGCGCTGTTACGGGTGGAACGGGTGAACAATCAGGATCCGGAAAAAGCGCGTAACAAGGTGCCTTTTGAAAACCTGACGCCGCTCTTCCCCGAAAAGCGCTTTATTCTCGAGCGCGATCCGGCGGAAAGCTCCATGCGGATCATGGACATCTTCACGCCTATCGGCATGGGGCAGCGCGGGCTGATCGTGGCCCCGCCACGCACCGGCAAAACCGTGCTGTTGCAGAAGATCGCCAACAGCATTTCCGCCAACCATCCCGATGTTTATCTGATCGTGCTGCTGATCGATGAGCGTCCCGAGGAAGTCACTGACATGGAACGCAACACTTCCGCGCAGGTGTTGAGTTCGACTTTTGATGAGCCGCCTGAGCGGCATATTCAGGTGGCCGAGATGGTGATCGAGATGGCCAAGCGCATGGTCGAATGCGGCCGGGATGTGGCCATATTGCTCGACAGCATCACCCGTCTGGCCCGGGCCTACAACACCATGGAGCCGCACAGCGGCAAGATTCTGTCAGGCGGTGTTGATTCCAACGCCCTGCACAAGCCCAAGCGCTTCTTCGGC
>JAIVGW010000066.1 GCA_020201415.1 Lentisphaerota bacterium | reverse complement strand
GGGTTGCACTCCAGCCCGCATCGACCCAGGCCCAGGTACCCGCAAATGACAACAGCAACCCAACCAGCCAGCTACGCATAATTCACTCCTGTATATGATGTTTTCCGTAACGAACACCTGATCACCCACGCTTGCCGACCATAGCCATAATCGGCGCAACTGATACTGTACATTAGAACATTCCCCCGCGGAGCCTGTCAACGCTCTTTTCCACGATATCCACACTCTGATCCACTTTGACGGCATTAAGATACAACCTAGGACGCATGAATCACACAGAACGTATCCCGCCGGATTAGCAATAACGGCGGAGACGCTGCTCAGGGTTGAGCGGATATTCCCGGATCAAACCACTTCGAGCGCGTGACCGCGAAGTAGGGCGGGATTTTTGGATCGATCGTGCAATTCCCTCCCGTGACCCGCCAGAGTTTCCCGTCCAGACCGGAATCGACCCCGATGTCGATCTTCTGCACCTCGTCCGTGGGATATCCGGAGAAGACACGCTCGCCCTGCGGGTTCCAAACAGAGTAGCGGCTGGTCGGGCGGCCGGCGCCCAACTCGATCCAGAATTCCTGCGTTCCTTCGGGGACCATGAACCAGTAGCCCTGGCCGCCGGCCTGAACTCTTGTTCCTTTGGCGTCCCGCGGAAAAGTCAGAACTTCCGGAACACCGGGTCCGGTCAGCGGGAAGAAAATGAAGCCGGACCGGCGTTTAAGTAAAGCGATATCGCCCCCTGCGTCGGGAACAACTGTCCCGCCCAGATGCACTGCATAAATCCCTGCGGGCTGATCGGCGGGAATGGTTACCTTGAATGGCGGCTGCCAATCGCCGATCAGGTTTCCCGTGCCATCGATCTGCCTGATATCATATTGATAGATTTCCTTGCGACGGCCCCGGCTGTCCAGGTAAAGGTTGATCGGTTCGGCGCCCGCTTTCCTGATGTAGCTGACCGGCAGTTGGAATGTGTAGGCATCACTTCCGGAGCCAGGCACCTGGGAGCTTTGGATCATGAATTGGGCCGGGATCACATCCGGCAGTTCTTTAGCCCCATGGATCGCGGCAAGCGCCTTGCCCGGCATATCCCACTGCGAATTACGCATGGGCAGATAGCCGTGGCCGGCCCGTTGTGCCATCCGTGCCGCGAAGATACTCGATTTCCCCTTCATAGACCGAGGTGCGCAAGGCGTCCAACTCAGCAAGAATGCGCCCCAGATAATACGGATCGCCGGTTTGATCCCATCCGAAAGCGGCCATACTGGCGCTAGCTCCCCCGTCGCCGTCCGTCGATCCCACCAGCCGGGCCCCGACCCGAATCGGGCTGTTCTGGGCATTCGCATTGTTAAGGGCCAGGCGGATGTGACCGGGGTCCCGGGTAAAATCGGCCCATTTCTGCTGCTCACCCCGCCAGCCGTGTCCGGCATAATCATAGCTCTCGGCAAACGTATAGTAATCCACTTCACCCAATCTTGCATACAGGAAGTCATAGAGATCCGAGATCTCCCACGCCGCGGCGAGGAAATACGGGTCAAACGTGCCGTTATACATGTCGATGTAGCTGGCAAGCATCGAGCATGTCGTCCGCGGACCAGAGGCCACGCTTTCGTCGTGCGGCATCAGCCGCTGCAGGAGCAACAGCATGTCCCGGGCCCGGGAGTAGCCGGTCATCTGATAAGCATGCCAAATGTAGTCGGTATCGATGGTGTAGGTTCTCCGACGCGGTCCGCCGCCTCCACTCCATGGCAACAACGAGCGCAACCACCATCCCTGACGGCGGAAATGTTCCGGCCCGACCGCTTGATCCACATCCGCGCTGGCATAGTGGCAGAAATTCGCATCCGTCATCTGGCGGGTTGCCGTCTCGGCGAACTTCAGCAAACGGGGATCGCCACTGCGGGCAAACGGCGCCCAATCGTAGGGCCAGGTGTGATGAT
Organism: Lentisphaerota bacterium; assembly: GCA_020201415.1. Classification (GTDB taxonomy): domain Bacteria; phylum Verrucomicrobiota; class Kiritimatiellia; order JAAZAB01; family JAAZAB01; genus JAIVGW01. The sequence goes on along the minus strand of JAIVGW010000066.1, from coordinate 4,785 downwards.
TCTTGCGCAACGTCCGGTAGGTCGAAACCGTCTGCTCATCAAGCTTCATGTTCCATGTCGCGTAATCGCCATGCAGCCATTTACCATAGAACCCAAGCCGTTCGACCCAGCGCCCGGGTGCCGTGTGCATGAGATCGATCAGCCGCTCTTCCTCTGGGTAATTTTCGAAATCCTGCGGGTGGATCCTGCCAAAGACTCCGCTGGAGGCAACCCAGGCCGGTTCCACGATCGCGCGCAGGGTGTCGTCATTAAGCCCCTGCATCACCAGGGCGGCCTGATCCGGCGCTTGCGCTATGTCGCTGAAATAGAGAAACAGCTCCTCGGTGCGGGCAATCCCCTGGGCGTTGACCGTTTCAGGACGCCCTTCCTGCCAGTGACCTTCGCGGCGGATGCCCTCTTCGTAGATTTCACCTTCCGTATATTCATCCGGAATGCGGAAATCGAGCAATTCCCCTTCGTGGACAAAGCGGCTGCGGAAGGCCTCCGTCTTGGGCACCGGGCGGGTGAAGGTGGCGGGGGGATTGTTGCGCGGGTCGCGCCCAGCACTCCGGGCAGTCGCCCTTCGACGTCTGCCTGGGCTCCCGCCAATTTGTAGCGGTCGTAATTGAACTGCACCACGAAGGCGTCATTCAGCCAGTTGGTGCCGTTAAAGCTTTCGAGGAACCCTTCGGGCTCGGCGCCGGAAGCCGTGTCGAACCTCCAACCCATTTCGCTGATCCGGTCGCGGTTGCCGTCCCCGGTGAAGATCCAGGTATGAAAGATCCGCACCACCGGGCTCTGGCGGTGAAAGACGAACCGGGTGACAAATTGGCAAAACCGTTTCCTGCTCGCGGGCTCAACGAACCAACCGGTCCGGCGAATCACGGCCTTCTCGCTGCCCAGTTCCTCAACCGCATGCGCGCTTGAGTCCGGCACGGAAAATCTGCCGGTCTGCTCGTGTTTGACAAAAGCTCCCACAAGCGCCTCCGCCGCCAACACTTTCTGGAAATCCCCCTGCCCGTCAGGATCAAACCATACCCCTTGATTCGTGATCCTGATCCGTCCGCTATCCAGCGCTGGAAACCCTTGATCCGTTTCCGTGACTTGCATCGGCGCCACCGCCCGGCGCCTGATCTCCGGTCCATACTCAAGCAAGACCGTTGTGCCCTTGCCCTTGAGGCTGACCGTAAAATCGCACAGCAACCATTTGACCGCCCCGAAGCGCGACCAGCGGCCGGTCACCATTGTCTGCACCGGGATTTCCTTTCCGGCTTCATCCACCAGACGCACCCGCGCGGGGTCGAACAAGGCTCCCCGGGGGAATGGCACCCCGACCGTCATCGGCGCATGGTCAATATGGGCGCCGGGCTCGTTAAGGATGCGCAAAGGTATTTTGCCCGACACGGCTACAGCGGATGGCGCGTCGACTTTGAACGCTTTTTCCGCCTGCCCGATGACCTTGTCGCCGTCTTTCCAGATCGCTTCCAGCACACCGGACTTGCCTTGCAGCGCGTCAGGAAACCCCACCGAGAAAAATTGTCCGTGGGCCGAAAGGTCATTGATCACGTTTTTGGAAAGAAGAGCCCCTTTCTCTGTCTTGAGCAGGACTTCGAGCGAGCCCGCCGGTTGCTGTCCGGCTTCGGGCGGTGTGGTATAGACAATAGCGTCAAGGGCGCGGTCTTCCCAGGGATAAGCAAACTTGGAGAGCCGGACAAAAACCGGATTGTCAAAACGGCGCTCAAACGTGTCCAGCAGGGACCCGCTACGCCCGGCCACCTTGTGAAAATAGAGTTGGCGCGAGGGCATCTCCTGAAGTCCGACCAGACTCCCCGCGGAAAGATCCGCCTCCGGCTCGGAAAATTCCAGTGTCATGGCCGCGGTGGCTATGGCCTGGGTATCGACCGGAAAGACCAAACGCTCTTCAAAGGGCGGTAGTACCGTAAAGGCCATCAGCGCGTCATATTCGGCCTGACGCTTCTTGGCAGCTTCAAATTCATTGGGTCCCCCCAGGGCGAGCCGGGAGGTTCCTCGGCCGGTGATAAACCGCACGGCCAGCACATTCCGGCCGGCATTAAGCGGGGCCGAAAACTGGTGATTGAGAATGCTGATATTATTCTCAATGTTGCCGCTGAGCTTGCCGCCGGACAGGGTATCGAAAACCGGTGCGCCATTGACCCAAACCTCGACCCACCAATCACCGCCAATGCCCAGGTTCACGGTCTGATCTTTTGGCGAATCGATCTCAAGAAAGACATAAGCCGTATTGTCCACCGCCTGTTTTTCAAAGAACGGCAGCAAATCGACCGTGGTCCCCGGACGCACATCAAGCTTACGCGCCGCAATTTCCCTTTCGGGCAGGTCGGTAAACGCCGGCAACGTGATCTTGTCGGGAATTGTCTTTAATACTTCGACCGGCAAAACGGCTTCCAGCCTTTGCATCGGGGCAAAGACCGTCCAGCTTTTCGGCCAGACCAACTGGCCCTGCAAGGGTGTGCGATCGTTTGCCTCGGCGCGTGGCTGGGCGGCGTCCGCGGACGCCGCTTGACCCGGCAGCCAGCCGGACCCAAACAACAAAAAGCATGCGAGAAGCGGAAGACGACGGAAAGATTTCATGGTATGCATCTATTCAACCTCCAAAAAACACGCCACCGTCCTTAATGACGGCACCGTGGTATCCAGCGTTAATACGACCTGCCCGGCGGACTGCTGCCACATCGAAGGGGCCAGCTTATGTCGGGTTCCGTTGATATCGAGCCAGGCAATGGACCGCACCTTGCGTGCCGTCGCACAGCTCATCCGTACGCCCTGCCAGGTATCGGAGTTGATGTTCATGACCGCGAGTCCGATCCGGTGTTGTCCGTCCGCCCGGTGCGGCAGCGTCCAGTCGCGGGTATGAACCATCAGCGGCGCCGGCCCGCGGCCCAGCCAAGGTATCAACGCCTGGAACTGTTGGCGGCGGTACGGCGAATAGAACGGGCCTTCCGGGCCCTTCTGGTCCGGCACTGTCGCCCCGCAGAAGTGGGGGAACGAGGCGACGCGTCCGCCCAGTGCGTTTTCGAACAACACAACGCCGTGATACAGGAATTCGCCGTCCGCATCCAAGATGCGGGAAATGGGCCGCGCCTTGGGATCAAGTTCACGCACGGCCAGGCGCTTGAACCCGTAGGTCCAGGTATAGCGATACCGTCCGCCGCCAAAGTCGGGATCCGTCAACTCCTCCGGCCCCGTGGGGCGGTCACGATTGCCCACAATCCTCTCGATGTGCGCGCCGGCCAGCTCCGCGCGACCCCGGTCCTGCAGGCTTTGCAACGCGGAGGCATCCAGCAGTACGCCCCGGGAAAAGACTTTCGTCAGTTCGTCATCGCTCATACACCAGATCCCCTGCCCCGTTACGGCGGTGACCGTCTCGCTCTTGGAGGAATGGATCGGCATACCGAAGGCGCGCAGCGGATCGACCCACCCGTCTTCGCCCTGCAGAAATTCGAGCATATCCGCGCCATGCGGCGTATGGACCCGCCGAGCGCTGCCGGGATCGTTGGGAATACCGATGCCGCGGAAGGTCCCCAGCTCAGCGAAGGCGTCCAGAAACGCTGAAAATTCATCCTTGCGCGTGCGCAGCACCTCATTGTAGGTCGGTTCTTCCGCCAAGGGTGTGCCGATGTAATCGAATATGTTCATCGTATGGTGCGGCACTCCCAGCACGCACGCCCATTCGATCTCCGCGCCGATCCGCGTGGCGGAAACCGTATAGGCCGAGTGGGGATGACTCTCGAGCTCCGTGCAAAGCGTCGTCCCGGCCGGCAACCGTGGAATCATCTTCTTGAGCGTCTCGTCCACCTTGAGGAGTTCCTTGTGCCCCAGCTCTGCCCGGGGGCTCATGGTCATGCGAATGGCCGCATGGCCCATCTCGCCCGCCAGCGCCTCCATGGTCGGGGTTACCCGCCGCCCTTCCAGCTCGTGGACCATCGGATTACTGGTCATCCAGCCCAGTTCGGTTTGGGGCGAGACATCCTGCGCCGCCTTGCAAATCATGGCCGCCACTTCCGCCAGCGCTTCTTCCAGAAAATCGAGCCAGCTCGTCCGCCAGGGATGCGGCTCGCCGGGCCGCAGCATGGCATCCACGAGTTCCTCGCGCGTGACCGCCTGACCGATCCGCTCACTGAAAGCCTTGATATGGCGCAGACAATAACAACCATAGCGAACGTGCGGCCCGTGACCGCAGTAACGGAAGTCGTCCTCGATCCACAGGCGCGCCGGATGCGTGGAGGCGTAGAGGGCAAAGGTCTCCCGCATGAGATCAAGCCAGACCGGCGACAGCGTGCATGTGCAGGACCGCGACACGCCACCGCGAAAATCGACCATCATTTCCAGTCCCGGATGAATCGCCGCGACGTCGTTGCCGCAATCGCCATGTCCGATGGTCGTGAGCGGATTGATAGAATAGAGGATCCCGGCCGCCTCGGTTTTCGCCTGCGCCACGCGCAGCCGCGCCACGATTTCACGGATCTCCGGCACGGGCAGCAACTCTTTGTACATCCCGGACGATTCCGTGATCCACATGATCTCATCGACACGCTGTTCGATGCACCACGCCACGGTTTCGTCAATGATCTGCTCCCAATTCCACGGGCACAGGACCCGGCGCAACATATAGGTTGTCTGTTTCATTTAATTTCTCCTGGCACTACGTCCACGCCACCACCCGGCTTGTCCCGGTGGAGCGAATGCTTCTGCACTACATCACCCGGTCCCACGCCACCACCGGGCTTGTCCCGCTGGAGCGGATGCTTTTGCACTACATCACCC